>JAJXYE010000245.1 GCA_021780735.1 Pseudomonadota bacterium
CGATGACCCGACCGGCTGCACGCTGTTGCCGTCGCCGGTGTCTGCCACTTCACGGAGTACGACGCCATGAAAAATTTCAAGCGGGTGCTCCTGGTCGTCGTGATCGCGCTGGTTGCGGTCATTGGCGGGTATTACGTCGGCAAGCGCGGCAGCACGACGGGCAGCCGAAACGAGTCGGCGGCAGGAGCCGGCGCCACGGCAACGCGCAAGATCCTGTACTGGAAGGATCCGATGGATCCCCACTACCGCAGCGACAAACCCGGCAAATCGCCGATGGGCATGGTGCTGGTGCCCGTCTACGCCATGGACAGCGGCGCAGGTGAGCCTACTGACGTGACGATTGCCCCCGCCATGGTCAACAACCTCGGCGTACAAACGAGCGAAGTCGAACCGGGTGCGCTCTCCCATCGCCTGGAACTGGTGGGCTATGTCGGCTACGACGAGGACACCATCGTCAGCATCAGCACCCGTGCCGACGGCTGGGTGGAAAAGCTTGCGGTCAAGAGTGCGGGCGACCCGGTTCGGGCCGGGCAACTGCTGTACGAATTGTTCTCGCCCAAGCTGGCAACCACCGAACGCGAATATCTGATCTCACTGGCCAGCGGCAGTCAGTCGCTGATCGCCGCGTCACGTGAGCGCATGCGTGCACTGGGATTTACCGAGGCGCAGATTGCGCGGCTGGGGCGCACGCGCAAGGTCAGCGACCGGGTGGCGCGGTACGCCGGGTCAGCCGGTGTGGTGATGAGCCTTGGCGTGAGTGAAGGCGCCTATGTGATGCCTGCCACGCAAATCATGCAGCTGGCGGATCTGCGCACGGTATGGGTGGTTGTGGAGGTGGATGAAAGCCAGGCCGCGCTTGTGCATGCGGGACAGAAAGCGGACGCCGTGTTCGACGCGTTTCCGGGCCGGCACTGGCAGGGCGTGGTCGATTACGTCTATCCCGACCTGAATGCTTTGACCCGTACGGTCAGGGTGCGCCTGCGCTTTGCCAACCCCGACCTGCGCCTGCATCCCGACATGTATGCGCACATCAGGATCGAGGCCACGGCACCGCACGACGGGCAGGCGCACGACGACGCGGTTTACATCCCCAACCTGGCGTTGATCCGCACCGGCAACAGTCAGCGCGTGATCGTGGCGCTCGGTGGCGGCCGTTTCGACATCTGCCCGGTGCAGGCTGGCCTGACCGCCGGCGACAAGGTGCAAATCCTCAAAGGACTCCAGCCTGGCCAGCGTGTGGTCACCTCGGCGCTGTTCCTGATCGATTCCGAGGCCAATGTGGATGCCGCGGCGCTGAACTACGGCTCGGCCAAACCGGGTTGTTCCGCCACACCGGAGGCAGGCAGCCATGCGCCAGCGAGCCCTGACACGCAGAGCAGCCACGGCGTGCCCGGCAACGCTTCGTCCGACAGCACCATGCCGGGCATGGACAGGCCGACCGCTCAAGGCAAGGGACGTCAACCATGATCGCCACCATCATCCGCTGGTCGCTGGCCAACCGTGGCTTCGTCCTGCTGGCGCTGCTCGTGATTGTCATCGGCGGCCTGTACACGATGCAGCAAACCCCGGTGGACGCGATTCCCGACCTGTCCGATGTGCAGGTCATCATCAAGACGCCGTACCCCGGGCAGGCGCCGCAGGTGGTGCAGGACCAGGTCACCTATCCGCTGGAGACCGCGATGCTTGCCGTGCCCGGTGCCACGGTGGTGCGCGGCTATTCGTTCTTCGGCGATTCCTACATCTACATCATCTTCAAGGACGGCACCGATCTCTACTGGGCCCGTTCGCGGGCACTGGAATACCTCGACCAGGTCGCGAGCACCCTCCCGGCAGGAGCAAAGCCGAGCCTGGGTCCGGACGCCACCGGGGTGGGCTGGGTGTACGAATACGCGCTGGTCGACAGAACCGGCCAAAACAATCTGGACAAGCTGACCAGCCTGCAGAACTGGTTCCTGAAGTTCCAGTTGCAGAACGTACCGGGTGTGTCGGAGGTGGCCACGGTCGGCGGCATGGTCAAGCAATACCAGGTGGTGGTGAACCCGGACAAGCTGCGCGCCTACGGCATCACCCTGGAGCAAGTGAAGAAAGCCATCCAGAACGCCAATAATGAGACGGGCGGCGCCGTGGTCGAACTGGCGGAGGCCGAATACATGGTCCGCGCCAGTGGCTACATCAAGGGCATCAGGGACTTGTTGCAGGTACCGCTGACGACGGACAAGCACGGCACGCCAGTGCAACTGAGGGATGTGGCCGACGTGCAGATGGGGCCGCAGCTGCGTCGGGGCGTCACCGATCTGGACGGTCAGGGCGAGGCCGTCGGCGGCATTATCGTGATGCGTTACGGCGAGAATGCACAAAAGGTCATCGATGCCGTCAAGGCCAAATTGGCCTCACTGAAAAGCGGCCTGCCGCCCGGCGTGCAGATTGTGCCGGTGTATGACCGCTCGCAGCTGATCCACTCGGCGATCACCAACTTGCGCAAGAGACTCATCGAGGAGTTTCTGGTCGTGACCCTGGTCTGCATCGTTTTCCTGTTCCATTTTCGCTCGGCGCTGGTGGCCATCTTCAGCTTGCCGGTCGGCATTCTGATCGCCTTCCTTGTCATGCGAATGCAGGGGCTCAATGCCAACATCATGTCGCTGGGCGGTATCGCGATTGCCATCGGTGCGATGGTCGACGGCGCCATCGTGATGATCGAGAACCTGCACAAGCACATCGAACGGGAGCCCATGACCCCGGCCAATCGATGGCGCATGGTCGCCGACGCCGCGGTGGAGGTCGGGCCGCCATTGTTCTTCTCGCTGGTGATCATTGCCGTGTCATTCTTGCCCGTGTTCACCCTCGGTGAGCAGGCGGGCCGCCTGTTCAAGCCGCTGGCGTTTACCAAGACGTACTCCATGGCAGCAGCAGCCATTCTGGCGATCACCCTGGTGCCGGTGTTGATGGGCTACTTCATCCGTGGCCGCATCACGGCGGAACATGCGAACCCGGTCACCCGCGTCCTGACCGGTCTCTATCGACCGCTGGTGAATTTCGTCGTCCACAGACCCTGGCTGGTGGTGCTGTTCGGTGCGGCGGTGATGCTGGTCAGCATCTGGCCGGCCAGCAGACTGGGCTCGGAGTTCATACCGCCGATGGACGAGGGTGACTTGATGTACATGCCCTCGCTGCGCCCTGGCGTCTCCGCCGACGAGGCGCTGCAGGTGATGCGGCAGGCGGACAAACTGATCATGAGCGTGCCGGAAGTGAAGTCGGTATACGGCAAGATGGGGCGCGCGCAAACCGCCACCGATCCGGCGCCGCTGTCCATGAATGAGTCGATCATCCAGTTCAAACCGAAAACCGAGTGGCGCCCCGGCATCACCAAGGCCGACATCCGCAAGGAACTGGAACAGCGGGTGCAAATACCGGGTTTGACCAACGCCTGGGTCATGCCGATCAAGACGCGTATCGACATGCTTTCCACCGGCATCAAGACACCGGTGGGTATCAAGGTCGGTGGAGCGGACCTGAAGGTGATCCAGCACGTGGGTGCCGAGTTGGAAAAAATCCTTCCGCAGGTGCGCGGCACCGTGTCGGTGTACTCCGAACGTGGCGCTACGGGCGGACGTTACATCGCGATCGATATTGACCGCGACAAGGCGGCCCGACTCGGGCTCAATATCAGTGACGTGCAGGACGTGGTACGTACCGCCATCGGCGGCATGAATGTCACCGAGACCGTGGAGGGGCTGGAACGCTACCCGGTCAATCTGCGCTACCCGCGCGACTGGCGCAACTCGGTGTCGAGTCTGCGCCAGCTGCCGATCGTCACCGCCCGCGGTGGCCACGTGGTTCTGGGCGACGTCGCCAGCATCCGCATCGAGGACGGCCCGCCGATGATCAAGAGCGAAGCGGCTCAACTGACTGGCTGGACCTATGTCGACATTGCCAACCGCGATGTCGGTTCCTACGTGGCCGCGGCCCGGAAACTGGTCACCGAGAAGGTTCGTTTGCCGCCAGGCTATTCGCTGACCTGGTCCGGGCAATACGAGTACATGCAAAGGGCCAACAGGAATCTGGCCATGGTCGTGCCGGCCACCATCGCCCTGATCGCGCTGTTGTTGTTTTTCGCCTTTCGCAATGTCGCTCATGTGCTGATCATCATGGGTACCTTGCCGATGGCCCTGGCCGGCAGTTTCTGGCTGATGTATCTGCTTGGCTACAACATGTCGGTGGCGGTGGCGGTGGGTCTGATTGCACTGGCCGGCGTGACCACGGAAGTCGGCGTGGTGCTGCTGGTGTATCTCAATCAGTCGGTCGCGGCCTATCGTGAACGCTGCAAGGCCAGCGCAACCTCGCCGAGCCATGACGGCCTGCGCAACGCGGTGCGCGATGGCGCCCTGCTGCGCCTGCGGCCGATCGCAATGACCGCGGTCGCGATCATTTCCGGCCTGCTGCCGGTGATGCTGGGTGCAGGCACCGGTTCGGAGGTGATGCGCCGCATCGCCGCGCCGATGGTGGGCGGCATGATCAGTTCCCTGATCCTGACCATGCTGGTGATCCCGGCGGTTTACCTGTTGTGGGAGGGACGACGTTTGCGCAGGCCGGTGGACTGACCTGCGGGGGCAGTCGGAAAGTGCCTGGCAGCCTCTCCAGGACAGAAAGCATGATTGACTGGTGAATAATCACCCGCCTCACGCGGCGAGACCTCCATCGATGACCAGACTGTGGCCGACGACGTAGGACGACAACGGGCTGCTTAGCCAAAGTATGGCCTGTGCAATCTCGTCTGCGCTGGCTGCTCTGCCTATGGGGATTTCCCGGGCCAGCTCCTGTTTGAGGCGGCCAACTTCGCTTTCAGTCAGGTGCGCCGTTCTCCGTTCACGTCGAGGCGTATCCGTTACGCCGGGGCACACCGCGTTTATGCGAATTCCATCGGCGATGTACTCCTTCGCGGTTGAGCGCGTAAGACCGATGACAGCATGCTTGGCCGCACTGTACAGAGCGGCCATCGGTGTGCCATTCAGCCCGGTTGTCGAGGCCACGTTCACGATTGTTCCGCCACCACGAGGCAGCATTGCGGTCACTTCGGCACGCATGCAACTGAAGACGCCGGTGAAGTCGACTGCCAGCTGGTCCGACGCACTCTGGCTCTGCAGCTCGTGTGCTCGGCACGGTTTGAAGTCATAGCCTGCGCTGTTCACGGCGCAGTCCACTTTTCCGAATTGCTCGATCGTGAGATCCAGCAATCTGTCCACCGCTGATGGGTCGCCGATATCGCACGGAATGAAGGTCGCCCCTTTGCCTGAATCATTCAGCGCCTCGGTGGCCCGTCTCCCTCTGTCGGCATCCCGCCCCGCCAGAACTGTCACGGCACCCTGGGATACAAACGCTTTTGCCGCGGCGAGTCCGATTCCATCCGTCCCTCCGACAATCAGGATGATCTTTGACTGAAAGTAGTACACCGTTTTTCTCCCCCGACCACTGAACATGCGAAATGCAGGATCCGCTCACAAGCACCCTGCGCGGTCAAGAATCGGCGCGTGACCGGATGACTGAACTCAAGATTGTCGGTAGCGCTGCCGCAGCCAGTCCGGATATGACCGGGTGCAGAAAATGGCTCATGAAATGTCCGGATCCAGCTGTGCCCGTCGCAGCATGTCGGAGCCCTGCTGGAGCCGCAAGCGGCACAGCCGGTGGTGGACTGTATCGCTGGACGCAACAGACTGCCGCCAGTCGATGCGCTGCGGCAGCCGATGATGCGGGTCGGTGGGCTGGTCTTCGTGTTCCGGCTCGGTGAGGTATCGGCCACGATGTACCCGCGTCGGTGCAAGCGGCTTCACATTTTGCTCAGCGCCAGCGGGTTTCAATCGCGTCATGCCGCAAGCGCGCACCGCCGGGAGTCGCAGCAACGCCGAACTGATCGGCGCCAACCGCGGCTTTTACGACGCATTGTGGTCGCGCGCCCGGCTGATCGGGCCGGAGCGCTTCAATACCTGGCCGCTGCTGCGCGAACTTGCCGCCGCCGCGCCGCGCCGGCTGGAGGTGGCGCCCGGCCTGCGTCCGCGACTGCCGCTGGCAGGCACCTGCTTTGTCGATCTGAGCCAGGCCGCCTTGCGCCAACTTCATGCGGCCGGCGCCAATGTGGTACACGGCATGATTGGCGCACTGCCCTGCGCCGATGCCAGCTTCGAGCTGATTTGCGCGCTCGACATCATCGAGCATGTGGCCGACGACGCCAGCGCGCTGGCCGAATTGGCGCGGGTGGCTGCCCCCGGCGCCAGCGTGCTGCTGTCCGTACCCCTGCATCCGGCGGCGTGGAGCGCGTTCGACGATTTCGTCGGTCATTGCCGCCGCTACGAACCGGCGCAGATCGTGTCCCTCCTGGCCGCGCACGGCTTCATCGTCGAACGCAGCGCGGTCTACGGCATGCAGCCGAAGTCGTCACGCCTGCTGGATCTGGGCCAGTGGTATCTGACGCATCAGCGCGAGCGCGCGATGTGGTGGTACAACCGGGTTTTCATGCCGCTGGGATTGCGCTTCCAGAGCCCCCTGCAATGGCGCGATGGCCTCGGCGACACCCGTGGCGTGGATGAACTGCTGCTGCGCTGCCGCTACCGTGGATGAACGGCGGACGCAAGCGCCGCGTGGTGCGTCGCAACAGCCGCCGCCCAAACCGGCTAAGATGAAACCGTTTTCACCTACGACCGGCTTTTCCGATGCTTTATCAACTCCATGAATGGCAACGTGCGTTCCTCGGGCCACTGAGCCATTTCGCGCAGGCCAATGCGCGCATGCTCAGCGATCACAGCAACCCGTTCGGACAGTTGCCGGGCGCGCAGCGGATGGCTGCCGGCAACGAGTTGATCCATCGCATCGGCAAGGAATACGAAAAGCCCGAATTCGACATCCACAGCGCCACCGCGCACGACCATGAAATCGCGGTGATCGAGCGCGTGGCCCTGGCCAAGCCGTTCTGCCAGCTCAAGCGCTTCAAGCGCTTCAGCGACGATCCGGGCACCATCGCCAGGATGAAGACCGACCCGGTGGTACTGGTGGTGGCGCCGCTGTCCGGCCACCACTCGACCCTGCTGCGCGACACCGTACGCACGCTGTTGCGCGACCACAAGGTCTACATCACCGACTGGGTCGACGCGCGCATGGTGCCGGCTGCCGAAGGCAGCTTCGGCCTGGACGACTACGTGGCCTATGTCGAGGAATTCATCCGCCACATCGGCGCCGAATCGCTGCATGTGATCTCGGTGTGCCAGCCCACCGTGCCGGTGCTGGCGGCGGTGTCGCTGATGGCCGCGCGCGGCGAAGCGACCCCGCTCAGCATGACCATGATGGGTGGCCCGATCGATCCGCGTTGCAGTCCGACCAGCGTCAACAGCCTGGCCACCACGCGGCCGCTGGCCTGGTTCAAGGGCAACGTGATCCACACCGTGCCGCCGAATTACCCCGGTCACGGACGCGAGGTTTATCCGGGCTTCCTGCAGCACGCCGGCTTCATCGCGATGAACCCGAGCCGGCACATGAGCTCGCACTGGGACTTCTACCAGGATCTGCTTCGCGGCGACCAGGAAGACGCCGAATCGCACCGCAAGTTCTACGACGAATACAACGCGGTGCTCGACATGCCGGCCAGGTTCTACCTGGACACCATCGAGAAGGTATTCCAGCAGTTCCTGCTGCCGCGCGGGCTGTGGGATGTCGCTGGCGAGCGGGTCGACCCGGCCGCGATCAAGCGCACCGCCCTGCTGACCATTGAGGGCGAACTGGACGACATCTCCGGCCTGGGCCAGACCGAGGCGGCACATGACCTGTGCCGCAGCATCCCGGCCAAGCGTCGTGCACACAAGGTGATCGAGGGTGCCGGCCACTACGGCATCTTCAGCGGCCGGCGCTGGCGCGAGACGGTGTATCCGCAGGTTCGCGACTTCATCCGCCAGTTCGACCGCGCCGGCAAATAGACCTTCGCCGTCGCTATCGGGCTGGCCGGAATCCATGCCGGGCCGCTCCGGCGCGACGCGCCGTGACCTTCGGGTCGTGACAGCGACACCTCCACTCTGCAACCATCAGCCACTTTGGCGCATGGCGCGCCCGTGCAAGGAGTCCCCATGTCCCAGGAACGCGCGATTCGCCGCGACGTCGGCCCGATGGCCCTCATGTATACCGGGCTCGGTTCGATCATCGGCTCCGGCTGGTTGTTCGGCGCCTGGAACGCGGCCAAGCTGGCTGGCCCCGGCGCGGTCTGGGCATGGGTGCTTGGCGCGGCGATCATCCTGTCGATCGCGCTGACCTATGCGGAACTGGGCTCGATGTTCCCCGAGTCCGGCGGCATGGTGCGTTACGGCCACTATTCGCATGGCTCGCTGGTCGGCTTCATTGCCGGCTGGTCGAACTGGATCGCGATCGTCTCGGTGATCCCGGTCGAGGCCGAGGCTTCGGTGCAGTACATGTCCGGCTGGAAATGGACGTGGGCAGAGAACCTGTACCACGCCGTGCCCGGCGCGCACGGCGAGCTGAGCCACGCCGGCCTTGCCATCGCGGCGGTGCTGGTGGTGATCTATTTCCTGCTGAACTTCTGGAGCGTGAAGCTGTTCGCGCGCTCGAACTCGCTGATCACCATCATCAAGCTGGTCATCCCCGCTGCCACCGGCGTTGCCCTGATCGCCAGCGGCTTCCATGCCGGCAACTTCTCGGTAGGTGTCAACGGTGGCACCCACACTAACGATTTCGCCGCCATCCTCACCGCGGTGGCCACGGCCGGCATCGTGTTCAGCTTCAACGGTTTCCAGAGCCCGGTAAACCTGGCCGGCGAAGCACGCAACCCGGGCCGCAGCATTCCGTTCGCGATCATCGGCGCGATCGCGATCGCCACCGTGGTCTACGTGTTGCTGCAGGTGGCCTATCTGGGTTCGGTGCCACCGGCGATGCTGGTCAAGGCTGGCTGGCACGGCATCGACTTCAGCTCACCGTTCGCCGAGCTGGCGGTGATCGTCAACCTCAACTGGCTGGCGATCCTGCTGTATGCCGATGCCTTCGTCAGCCCCAGCGGTACCGGCATGACCTATACCGCCTCCACCGCGCGCATGATCTACGGCATGGAGCGCAACGGCACGCTGCCGAAAATCCTCGGCAAGGTGCACCCGAAGTGGGGCGTGCCACGCCCGGCGATGTGGCTGAACCTTGCCGTGTCGTTCCTGTTCCTGTTCTTCTTCCGCGGCTGGGACTCGCTGGCGGCGGTGATCTCGGTGGCCACGATCATTTCCTACCTGACCGGTCCGGTCAGCGTGATGACCCTGCGGCGCACCGCACCGGAACTGCATCGTCCGTTCCGCCTGGCCGGCCTGCCGACCATCGCCGGCATCGCTTTCATCATGTCGGCGGAACTCTTGTACTGGGCCAAGTGGCCGCTGACCGGCAAGATCATCCTGCTGATCGTGGTGGCGCTGCCGATCTACATCTATTACCAGTACAAGAGCGGCTGGCACGATTTCGGGCGACAGATGAAGGGCGCCTGGTGGCTGGTGTTCTACCTGATCACGCTGGCCGTCGTCTCGCGCATCGGCAGCGCCAAGTTCGGTGGCCTCGACTACATCCACTACGGCTGGGATCTGCTGGTGGTCGCGGTGATCGGCCTGGTGTTCTTCCTGTGGGGCGTGCAAGCCGGCTGGCGCACACCGTCGGTGGAGGCTGCGCAGCTGGAAGCCAGGATCGACCCGGACGCACCGCTGGTCCCGCCGGACGAGGAAGAATCCGAACGCATCACCGGGCACTGAATCCCGGCCGGGATCCGCCTCATCACGCGCGGCGATGAGCCGCGCGTTTTCATTGGCCGCCGCCTTGCCGACTCCTGCGACGCGGGATGATCGAGATCCTCCATGGGTCTATGCTGGGGCCATGCGCGCTGTTGTCCCCCACCTCGTCACCGGCCTGCTCGGCCTGCTGCTGTCGCTGTCCGTGGCACAGGCCGCGACCGTTGCACGCTTCGATCTGCACCCCGCCGCCGGTGTGTTGCACCGGCTGCTGCCGCAGGAAGCGAACCAGATCGAACTCGGCACGATCGCGCCGAAGGACGGCCACGAACGCTTCCGCATCTCCAATGACAACGGCCACGTCCGGGTCGATGGCAGCAGCACCAGCGCCCTGCTGTTCGGCGTCAACTGGTACCTGAAATACGTGGCGCAGGCGCAGATCTCGCCCAACGGCGACCGGCTGGGCGTGCCGCGCAAGCTGCCACTGCCGCGCCAGACGATCGAGAAGGACGCGCTGTATCGCTACCGCTACGCGCTGAACCAGAACACCGACGGCTACACCATGCCGTACTGGGACTGGCCGCGCTGGCAGCACGAGATCGACGTGCTGGCGCTGTCCGGGATCAACGCGATGATCGTCTCGCGCGGCATGGACAGCGTGCTGTACGAAACCTTCCGCGACTTCGGTTATTCCGATCGCGAGATCCGCGCCTGGATCACCCAGCCGGCACACCAGAACTGGCAGCTGATGGGCAACCTGTGCTGCTACGACGGCCCAATCAGCCAGGCGCTGATGCGCAAGCGGGTGAAATCGGCGCAGCGGATCATCGCGCGCCTGCGTGAGCTGGGCATCACCCCGGTGCTGCCCGGCTTCTACGGCATCGTGCCGGCCGACTTCGAAAAGAAATTCCCCGCCGCCCACGTGCTGCCGCAGGGCGACTGGGCCGGCTTCACCCGGCCCGGCTGGCTCGATCCGCGCGACCCGATGTTCGCGAAGATCGCGGCGTCGTTCTACCGCCACCAGCGCGAACTGTTCGGCGACAGCCACATCTACGACATGGAGGTGTTCCAGGAAGGCGGCAGCTCCGGCGACGTACCGGTGCCCGAGGCCGCGCGCGATGTGCAGGCGGCGCTGCAGCGGGCGCATCCGGGCGCCGACTGGATGATGCTGGCCTGGCAGGGCAACCCGCGCCAGGATCTGCTCAGCGGGGTGGATCGCAAGCACCTGTTCATCATCGACATCGACCACGACCGCGTGCCGCGCGACGACCGCCAGAAGGACTTCCAGGATGCCCCGTTCCTGTTCGGCGGGCTGTGGGAATTCGGCGGCCGCACGACGCTCGGCGCCGACAGCCAGAACATCACCGCGCGTCTGCAGCGAATGGGCCGCAGCAACCCGAACATGGTCGGCACCGCCCTGTTCACCGAGGGCATGGACACCAACCCG
>JAJXYE010000290.1 GCA_021780735.1 Pseudomonadota bacterium
ACGGGCGGGTGGAAAGTCATGCCCGGATCCTGCAGCACCGGGTTCAGGTCGGCGCCGTCGCCGGGCATCGGCAGCAGCCGGCCGAACGGGTCGGAGGTGAAGATGATGAAGGCCAGAAAGCCCACCGCGACCAGGCCCATCACGGCGAGTACCCGGGCGGCGAATACTTCGGGCAGCTTCTGGCTGAACGTGGCCAGCGCCATGGTCCAGATGTTGAGGATCAGAATCCACAACAGCAACGAACCCTCATGGGCTCCCCACACGGCGGCGATGCGGTAGTACCACGGCAACGACAGGTTGGAGTTGTCGGCGACGTATTGCACCGAGAAGTCGAAGTGCAGGAACGCCCACACCAGGATGCCGAACGCGAATGCCACGAAAACGGCCTGGCCGGCGGCGGCCGGTCGTGCGACTGCCATCAGGGCGCGGTTGCCGCGCCAGGCGCCGACCAGCGGAAGCACGCCTTGCGCCAACGCCAGCAGCAGGGCGAGGATCAGCGCGAGCTGGCCAAGTTCTGGTGTCATGGCATCTTGTCCTTCGCGGCGGCCGCGTCTTTTATTTTCTTGTTCGCATGCGCCTTGGCCATGGCGTCCTTGAGTTCCTTGGGCATGTAGGTCTCGTCATGCTTGGCCAGCACTTCGGTGGCGATGAAGCGTGCGCCGTCCATGTGACCGGTGGCGATCACCGACTGGTTGTCGCGGAACAGGTCGGGCAGGATCCCGGTGTATTCCACCGGCATGGCGCCGCCAGCGTCGACCACGGTGAAAGTGACCTGGAGCGACTTGTCACTGCGCTGGATCGAGCCGGCCTTGACCATGCCGCCGAGGCGGAAGGTGTGGTGACCACGGGCCTGGCCCGATTGCACCTGACTCGGGGTGAACAGGTAGTTCATGTTCTGCTGCAGCGCGTAGATGCCCAGACCAATCGCGGTGGTGGTAGCGAGAATGACCAGGGTGACGATGATGAGCCGACGCTTGCGGGTGGGATTCATGGGCATTGCAGTGGGCCATTCCCTCAAGGGGATGAAGATGTGACGGTGGGGTTGTTGGCGGCGTGTTCTGTTCGCGACCGCTGTTGTCGGTGGGTCTGCCGTGCCATCCGCGCGCGAAGGTCGCGCAGCACGCGGCGACGGCGCAGTCCGGGTGCGATGGTGTCGGCGATCAGCACGATGAAGAACACGGCATAGGCCGGCCACACATAGATGGCGTATCCGCCCATGGCGAGGAAAGCATGCAGCGCGCTCATGGCCTGGCCTCGGATTCGGCGATCTGGCGCACCCAGTCCTTGCCGCTTTCCAGTGCCAGCAGGTCGGTGCGCGCGCGGTGGAACAGGCTGGCGACGTAGTAGAACTTGGTTGCCAGGGTCATCGCCAGCAGCGGCCACAACATGTCCCAGGCGATCTTCGAGGGGCCGAACAGCTTGACCGTGCTGCCCTGGTGCAGGGTGTTCCACCAGTTCACGGAGAAATGCACGATCGGCACGTTGATGATGCCGATCAACGCCAGGAAGGCCGCTGCACGGGCGCCCTGCCGGCGATCCTCGAAAGAGTGATAAAGCCCGATCACGCCCAGGTACAGGAACAGCAAGACCAGTTCGGAGGTCAGCCGTGCATCCCAGGTCCACCAGGTGCCCCACATCGGCTTGCCCCACAGCGAGCCGGTGACCAGCGTGATGAAGGTGAACGCGGCGCCGATCGGTGCCGATTCCATCGCCACCACCTCGGCCAGCTTGATCCGCCACACCAGCGCGATCAGCGCGGACACGCCCATCACCGCATAGACGAACATGCTCATCCAGGCACAGGGCACATGGATGAAGATGATCCGGTAGGCGTCACCCTGCTGGTAGTCGGCCGGCGCCAGCACCAACCCGCCATACAGGGCGATGACGCCGAACACCATTGCCAGTGCCATCGCCCACGGGCGCAGCGTGCCGGCGAAGCGGTAGAACGTCGGCGGAGAGGAGAGTTTGTGCAGCCAGAGCGGAATCCAGGTAGACATGATGAGTCGTCAGGCGTCCAGGGCAATTCGGAGGGCGGCCGCGCAGGCCAGAGGTGCCAGTACCACAGCCAGCGCCAGTGCGGCACCCAGCCAGGCGAGGGGGGCAATCCAGGGCAATCCCTGCTGGGCGGCAGCCACGGCACCCGCGGCGAAGATCACTGCAGGCACGCACAGCGGCAGCAACATCAAGGCGAGCAGCATACCAGAGCGACGCGTGCCCGCGGTGAGCGCCACCAGCACTGCGCCGAGCAGACTCAGCAGCGGTGTAGCCATCAGCAGCGCCAGCAGCAGCACCGGAATCACGGCAGCGGGCAGGTGCAGCATTGCTGCCAGTAGCGGGGCGATGACGATCAGCGGCAAGGCCGTGGTCATCCAGTGGGCAAGAATCTTCATGCCCATCATCAGCGCCAGCGGTTGCGGTGCCAGCACCAGTTGCTCCAGCGAGCCGTCCTCGACATCGCTGGAAAACATCGCATCCAGCGCAAGCAGCATGGCCAGCAAGACCGTGACCAGAACCACGCCACCGGCAATCCGCTGCAGCAGCGTGTCCTCCGGTCCCAGCGCGAACGGAAACAGCATCGTCACGATCAGGGCGTACAGCACCGGCATGACGATGTCGCCACGGCGGCGCCAGGCCAGGGTGAGGTCACGCCGCAACATCGCGGCACAGGCGCGGCGGAGCGGCGGGCGATTCATCCGTGGATCCGTATATGGCGCGGTTCGCCACCGTACGGTGGCGA
>JAJXYE010000057.1 GCA_021780735.1 Pseudomonadota bacterium
TCGACGTCGGGCGCCGCATCATTGCCATGGGCGTCGATATCGTCGTTGGTACTGATCAGGGTGGCGCGGATGCGGATCTCGCGCACGTGCCCATGCACGCCGGAGGCCGGCTCGACCAAGTCGCCGACCTTCAGACTGCGGTCGAACAGCAGGATCAGGCCGGGCACGGAATGGTTGAAGATCGCCTGCAGGCCGAAACCCAGCCCCAGGCCCAGCGCGCCGGCGAACACGGTCATCTTCGCCATCGGAATGCCGGCCACACCCAGCGCCCAGAGCCGTCCGATCACCAGCAGCAGGTAGTGCAGCAGCCGCTCCACCGTATACAGGGTTGACGGGTTGACGTGGCGGTTGCGCCGGGCATGGCGGCGCAGCATCCGCTTGAGGATCGCGGTGGCGATCAGGAACCCCCAGGAACAGCAGGATCGAGCCGAGGCAGATCTTGATGCCGCCTACGGTGGTATGCAGGTTCAGCCACTCGCCAACCTGCGCGACTCCATCAAGAACCGCAGCCGGCTCCGCCGGTGCCAGCGCCAGCCCGAAGAGTGTCGATGCCGGGTTTGCCTGCACCGGAGCGCCGACTACAGCAGCAGTCGGCGAATGTCGCCAAGCTGGCCGGCCAGGAACGACGCGAAACGCGCGGCCAGGGCACCGTCGATCACCCGGTGGTCGTAGGACAACGACATCGGCAGGATCGTGCGCGGGACGAACTCCTTGCCGTTCCAGACCGGCTTCACGGCCGCCTTGGAGACGCCCAGGATCGCCACTTCCGGCGCGTTGACGATCGGCGTGAATGCCGTGCCACCAATGCCGCCCAGCGAACTGATCGAGAAACAGCCGCCGGACATCTCGGCCGGGCCGAGCTTCTTGTCGCGCGCCTTCTTCGAGATCTCGCCCATCTCGCGCGCCAGATCGAGCAGGCCTTTCTTGTCGCAGTCGCGCAGCACCGGCACCACCAGGCCGTCGGGCGTATCGACCGCGATGCCGATGTGGAAATATTTCTTGAGGATGAGCTTTTCGCCGGACTCGTCGAGCGAGGCGTTGAACTGCGGGAACGCCTTCAGCGCCGCCACCACCGCCTTGATCTGGAACACCAGCGGGCTGATTTTCAGTTCCTTGTTCTCGGCGCCGAGCTGCTTGCGGAAGGCCTCCATCTCGGTGATGTCGGCATCCTCGTGCTGGGTGACATGCGGGATCATCGCCCAGTTGCGTGCCAGGTTGGCGCCGGAAATCTTCTGGATGCGCGACAGCGGCTTCTCCTCGATCTCGCCGAACTTGGCGAAGTCGACCTTCGGCCACGGCAGCAGGTTGAGGCCACCGACCGAGGCCGCGGCGGCGCCGCTGGGGCGCGCACCGGAGGCCAGCGCATGCTTGACCCAGGCGCTGACGTCCTCGCGCTGGATGCGGCCGCCACGACCGCTGCCCTTCACCTGGTGGATGTCCACCCCCAGCTCACGCGCAAAGGCGCGTATCGCCGGGCTGGCATAAGGTGCATCGCCCGACATCACGATCGAGGCATCCACCGGCGGACGTGGCTGGGCGGGGGTCGGAACCGCCGCTGCGGGGGCCGGCGCCGTTGGAGCAGGCGCAGGCGCGGGCGGAACCGGTGCCGGCGCCGCAGCAGCTGGCTTGTCCGCCGCCGGCGCACCGGCATGGCTGCTGTCCGCGGCGGCCGCAAGGGGCGCCGCCGTACCGGCGTCGCCGGCCGTTTCGATGATCGCGATCACTGCTCCTTCGGAGACTTCGTCGCCCACCTTCAGTTTCATTTCCCTGATCACGCCGGCGAACGGGGCCGGCACTTCCATGGTCGCCTTGTCCGATTCCAGCGTGACGAGGCTCTGTTCCTTCTCGACCCGGTCGCCGACCTTGACCAGCACTTCGATGACGGGAACGTCATCGTGACCGATGTCGGGAATGCGGGCTTCTTTGAGGTCGGCCATGGGAACTCCTGCGAATGGCGATGGCGTGCCGCGCGGGGATGGCGGTCACGTGCAAGTGCACAATCATAACCAAGGCGGCGACCATTCGTATTGCACGGAGTACGCCGCCGCTCGCCCGGCACCATCCATTCGCACGCGTATGCATTACCTTGTACGCACGCGCAGGCGCAGGCCATGCCTTACCCTGACTTCACTCTCACGCCGCACCAGGCGGCACAGGAAGCCCTTCCATGCTGACCCTACGTGACCTGTCGAAGACCTATGCCAACGGGGTAAGAGCGCTGCGCAGCGTGTCGCTGGACATCCCCAACGGCATGTTCGGCCTGCTCGGCCCCAATGGCGCGGGCAAGTCCTCGCTGATGCGCACGATCGCCACCCTGCAGGATCCGGACGAGGGCACGATCACGCTGGGCGAGATGGATCTGCTGGCCGACAAGCAGGCCACCCGCCGCCTGCTCGGCTACCTGCCGCAGGAATTCGGCGTGTATCCCAAGGTGTCGGCCGAGGCCATGCTGGAGCACTTCGCCGTGCTCAAGGGTGTCACCGTGAAAAGCGAACGGCACGAGCTGATCGAGGCACTGCTGCGCCAGGTCAACCTGTGGGATGTGCGCAAGCGCAAGCTGGGCACCTATTCCGGCGGCATGCGCCAGCGCTTCGGCATCGCCCAGGCACTGATCGGCGACCCGCGGCTGGTGATCGTCGACGAGCCCACCGCGGGCCTCGACCCGGAGGAGCGTAACCGCTTCCTCAACCTGCTGGCCGAGATCGGCGAGCGGGTGGTGGTGATCCTGTCCACGCATAT
>JAJXYE010000035.1 GCA_021780735.1 Pseudomonadota bacterium
CGCCAGGGTGAATGCCTGATCTCGGTGCGCGGCACATTCAAGACCAGCGCCTGCGACTGGCTTACGAACCTGCGCATGGCGGGTGTCAGCGGACCCAGCGGTTTTACCGTGCATGCCGGGTTCTGGGCTGCTGCGCAGACCCTGTTGCCGCAGATCCGGCAGGCGATCAGGGCGCAAGGTGACCTGTCCACGATTCATGTGGTCGGCCACAGTCTGGGCGGGGCCATCGCGACCCTGCTCGCCGACAGCCTCGGCGACACCGGCTGCAAGCTGCAGCTGTACACGTTCGGTGCACCGCGTGCCGGGGTTGGCCTGCATGCCCGGTATCTGACCGAGCGGCTCGGCGCGGCGAGCATCCATCGCGTTTATCACGACACTGATCCGGTGCCGATGGTGCCGGTTTTTCCCTATAGCCACGTGCCGTGGCACGAGAATGCCTATCGCCTGAAGGGGCCGGGCACGGTGGTGTGTCTGGACGCGCACATGATGCCGCAGTACCGCCGATCGGTAGGGGATTGCGGCTGGCGATCGCTGCCTGTGCTGCAATCCGGGCCGGGCAGTTTCGAGCAGGCCGAGGCATGGCTGAAGAATGCCGCCGATGCCGGCGGCACATCCATCATGCTGTCGGCGACGGCGTTGCGCTGGATACTTTCCGCACTGGGCTGGATTCTGAAACAACTCGGGCACGTCAACGGCCTGGCCATCCTGGGCGGTGCCACGATCATCGACTCACTGGCCCAGTTGCTCTATTCCGGCGTGCTGCAATCGGTACGGTTGGCCATGATGATACGAAACCTGATCGGCGCGATCATGCGTTTCCTGGGGCGTACCGTGGCCACCACCACGAACATCACGGTCAGTTTCGTCGAATACGTGCTGGGCATGCTGTTCCGCTTCGTCTCCAACCTGGCGACGCGGGCGGTCGAGGCGATTGGTCGCTGAGCAGGTCGGCCTAACGATGGTGGCCTGATGCCCAGACCAGCGCCAGCTGGCTGTCGGGCAGGTTGGAGCAGATCACCAGCCGGGCCGGTCACGTGAATCCGCAGCGGCAGCGTCCTGATGCGCGCATCCTGCTCATCAGGCAAGCTGTCGTCCTGGCGCGGCGCAAGGGGAGGCGGAAATGGGCAAGGGCAGGCTGGAAGCATTCAGCGACGGGGTCATCGCGATCATCATCACCATCATGGTGCTGGAACTGAGGGTGCCGGAAGGCCATACGTTCGATGCCCTGCTGCCGCTCGCCCCGGTGTTGCTCAGCTACATCCTCAGCTTCGTCTATGTCGGCATCTACTGGAACAATCACCATCACATGCTGGCCACCAGCCACCGGGTTTCCGGGGCGGCGCTATGGGCCAATCTGCACCTGCTGTTCTGGCTGTCGCTGTTCCCGTTCGTGACGGCCTGGATGGGTGAGAATCACTTCTCTGCCACGCCCACCGCGGTCTACGGCCTGGTGTTGCTGATGGCAGCGGTCGCCTACTGGATCCTGCAGCAGGCCCTGATCGCGGCGGACGGAACCGGCTCGACCTTGCGTCGCGCGATTGGCGCGGACTGGAAAGGCAAGCTCTCTCCGCTGTTCTACCTGACAGGCATCGTGCTGACTTGCTGGCGGCCCTGGGCCGGGCAGGCGATCTATGCGTTGATTGCCTTGTTGTGGCTGATTCCCGACCGCCGCATCGAGGGTGCCATCGGGGCTTGATGGGCCGACCTGGGTCGGCTCGGCCATGCCCTGGCCGCCGCTGCGTGGCGGGCCTGCGCGCCCGGGACTTGTGCTGTCTGGCGTGGTTCGGCCCTAGAATCCGCTGCAGTGGGGTGGCTGGGAGTGGCGGGCATTCCCACCAGGGCGTAGGTTGCGGCCATCGGGAGTAACGCATGAGCGTACGTCGTTGGGCGGTGTGGGCTGGCTGGTTGGTGTCGCTGACATGGGTGGCGATGCCGGTATCGGGGCAAGCCGTGGATGTGCACGCGCCCATGCGTGCAGCGATGGCCTGGCTGGCGACGCCGTGGAGCGATGCGCAGGAGAAGGCGCTGCAGGCACACAGCCCGCCAAGGGATCGCGACGCCATCCTGCGTCTGCCCGGCAGCACCCGAACCTACCGCCGTGCGCAGTTGGCCAGCACCATACCCGACTGGTGGCCGCAGGATCACCCGGCGATGCCGACGATCGTGGCCAGGGGCCGCGGCAAGGGCCTGCCGTGTGCCGAATGCCACGGGCCCGGGGGAAAGGGGATCGCCCACACCGCAACCCTGGCCGGACTTCCCGCGGGCTACATCGTCGAGCAGCTGCAGGCTTTTCGCGATGGCTCACGCGTCAACGACGAAATGCACTTCGAGGCGTCCCATGTCAGCGTAGCCGACGTGCGCGAGGCGGCCGCCTACTTTTCAGGGTTGCGCCTGACTTCCCGGCGGGTTCATGTCGTCCAGGTGGCACGGGTGCCGAAGACACATGTCGAATCATGGATGCTCGTCCGCACCAGGGGAGGTGGCACGCAAGCGATCGGCGACCGGGTGATCGAGTTGCCATTGAACGAGGAACATGTGCGTCTGGGTGACGAACGGGCGCGCTTTGTTGCGTATGTGCCGTCGGGCAGCGTGGCGCGAGGCCGATTGCTGGCGACCAGCGGTGCCGGCAAGGTGGCAGCGTGCGCGTCATGTCACGGTGCGGATCTGCGCGGGGTAGCGAATATCCCGCCACTGGCCGGACGCTCGCCGACGTATATCACCCGGCAACTGGTGCAGCTTGCGCTGGGCAACCGGCAAGGAGTGGCGAACCAGCCGATGCAGCACGAGGTTTCGCGCCTGAGCCTGCGCGACATGATTTCGGTGGCGGCCTATGCCGCCTCGCTCAAGCCCTGAATACGCGGCTTGAGCGAGTGGCGTCATCGGCGCCGCGATCGTACGCAGTGTGCGGATATCAGGCCCGCCGTGGCAGTTTCCAGTCCGGCCGGATGAAGTGGCAGGTATAGCCGGTGGGGTAGTGCCGCAGGTAGTCCTGGTGCTCGGGTTCGGCCTCCCAGAATGCGCCGGCCGGCGCGAGTTCGGTCACCACCTTGCCTGGCCACAGGCCGGAGGCATCCACATCGGCGATGGTGTCCTCGGCCACGGCCTTCTGTTGCTCCGTGCTGTAGAAGATCGCCGAGCGGTAACTGCTGCCGCGATCGTTGCCCTGGCGGTTCGGCGTGCTGGGATCGTGAATCTGGAAGAAGAACTCAAGCAGGCGGCGATAACTGATCAAGCGGGGGTCGAACACGATCTCGATCGCCTCGGCATGGCTGCCATGGTTGCGATAGGTGGCATGGGGCACATCGCCGCCGGAGTACCCGACGCGGGTGGAGAGCACGCCCGGCTGCTGGCGGATCAATTCCTGCATGCCCCAGAAACAGCCGCCGGCGAGAATCGCGCGTTCGCTGGTCTCATTCATGCGGCAGGCTCCTGCTTAACGTTGCTGAACAGCTCGCGGTAGTCGCCATAGCCCTCGTTTTCCAATTGATCCAACGGAATGAAGCGCAACGAGGCGGAATTGATGCAGTAACGCAGCCCGCCGGCCTCGCGCGGCCCATCCGGAAACACATGACCGAGGTGGCTGTCGCCGTCGCGCGAGCGTACCTCCGTACGGATCATGCCGTGACTGCTGTCGCGCTTCTCGAGTACGTGCTCGCTCTGTACCGGACGGGTGAAGCTGGGCCAGCCGCAGCCACTGTCGAATTTGTCCAGCGAGCTGAACAACGGCTCGCCGGAGACGATATCGACGTAGAGGCCGGGCGCCTTGCTGGCATGGTACAGATTGTCGAACGGCCGTTCCGTGGCTGCTTCCTGGGTGACCCGGAATTGCTCGGGCGTGAGCCGCGAAACGGCTTCAGGAGTCTTGCGGTAGTTCGACATGGCTGTCTCCGGGGTGATGGCCGGTGCTGCACCGGGCTGAACGTGCAATTCGCTACAGTTGGGGTTCGCTGCAGCCAGCCCAAGGTTACGCGTGACTGTGCGATGCATGCCACAACCAGGCGATTCATCGCCAAGTGCGATGCCGGAACGGGCAGATGCGCGGCCTCCAGCCGGGCGTCTGCCATGTTGTTGCCCTTGTTGGCGCCGCTGATTGCCAGCAGCGACGTTCATCATGTGCCGATCCGCGCGTGCTGCGCGGACCTGTCGGCTGGCGCCTGGGATACTTGCATGAATCGACGAAATCTCCTGAAGGGAAGCCTGCTTGGCGCAGGGGTGATGCTCTTGCGCCCCATGCTTGCAATGGCTTCGATCCGTGCCAGCGCCGAGGCGCGGCTGGCGGCACTTGAGCGGCGCCATGGCGGCCGCCTGGGCGTCGCCATTCTGGACACGGGCAGCGGCCGCCGGATCGTGCGGCGCGGTAGCGAGCGGTTCCTGATGTGCAGCACATTCAAGCTGCTGGCTGTCGCGGCGGTGCTGGCGCGCGTCGACCGTGGCAGCGAAAGCCTGCAGCGACGCATCGTGTTCGGCGAGCAGGCGCTGCTGGCGTATGCACCGGTAACCAGTCGTCGTGCAGGCGCACCGGGCATGACCGTGGCGGAGCTGTGCGAGGCCGCCATCACGCTCAGTGACAACACCGCGGCGAACCTGCTGCTGACCAGTCTTGGCGGGCCGCTCGAGGTGACCCGCTTTGTGCGCGACCTGGGCGACTCGGTGACCCGACTTGACCGCATCGAACCGGAACTCAATGTGGGCGCTCCCGGTGACATCCGGGACACCACGACGCCTGACGCCATGCTGGCCACCGTGCACCGGCTGCTGCTTGGCGGCGCACTTTCTGACGCATCGTGCGCGCAGCTCGTCAGCTGGCTGCGTGACTGCTCGACCGGTAGAGACAAGCTGCGCGCCGGTGTTCCGGCCGACTGGCGGGCCGGCGACAAGACCGGCAGCGGAGCGCACGGCGAAAGCAACGACGTGGCGGTGTTCTGGCCGCCGCGTCGGCGGCCATTGCTGGTCACGGCGTACTACGCTGGATCGGCGGCGGACAGCCAGCAACGCAGCGCCGTGCTGGCCGAGGTCGGGCGTATCGCGGCATCGGTCTGACAGCGCGACGGGCACCCCGTCTCGGCGGGGTGATCGTGCCCGATCAAGCCAGATGGCCGACAAGCAATCAGCCGTCGGTTGGCTCCTGCAGCAGAAAGGCCAGCGCGTGTTCGCAGGCTGCGTCGACCTTCAAGTTGAGCAACGGGTCGGCGCGGGTGCGACCCATGGTCAGTGCCGCCACCGGCTTGCCGGCTTCCGCTGCGGCGCGCACGAAGCGATAGCCGGAATACACCATCAGCGAGGAGCCGACGACGAGCACCGCGTCGGCGGACTGCCACGCCCTGGTCGCGGCGTCTACCCGCTCACGCGGCACGTTTTCGCCAAAGAACACCACGTCAGGCTTCACGATGCCGGCGCAGCGCGGGCAGGCCGGCACGTCGAAGCGGGAGAAGTCCTGGCCGTCCAGATCAGCATCGCCATCGGGGGCCGTTGCTGCATCGAGCTGACACCAGGCCAGGTTGCGCCGGGTCAACCCACGCTGGAAATCATCGCGCGGCAGCCGCCAGTCGCAGCTCATGCAGCGCACCTGGTCGAGTCGACCGTGCAGGTCGATCACCCGCTCACTGCCGGCGCGCTGGTGCAGGCGATCCACGTTCTGCGTCACCAGCAGCTCGATCTGGCCGCGTTGCTCCAGCCGTGCCAACGCGCGATGTGTCGCATTCGGCAATGCCCCGCCGATACGCGGCCAGCCGATCATGCTGCGTGCCCAATAACGTTGGCGCGTGGCTGGTTCATGCATGAATGCGCTGTAGCTCACCGGTGGCGGGCGTTTCCACTGGCCATCGCGATCGCGGTAATCGGGAATGCCCGAGTCGGTGCTGCATCCGGCGCCGGTCAGCACGAACAGGCGGGGGTAGTCCTGGATGAATTGCTGCAGTGGGCTCATGGCTGACGCATAGGCTGGCGATGCTGGCGAAACGCAAGAATAGTCCATGCCCGGTCGACCACTGGCTGGACAACCCGATGCGGGCATCGCTGACCCGCCGGATCGCGTCGCCGTGGCGGGCATGCGCCGAAAGTCGAGTGCGTGGCGAGGTGCGATCTGATCTAGGCTGGTTGAGTCCCATCGCGGAACGGAGTCGCCATGAATTACGAAGATTTCTACCGGCAGTCGATCGAGCAGCCGGAACAGTTCTGGGCCGAGCAGGCGCGGCTGATTCACTGGGATACGCCGCCGCAGCAGATCCTCGATCAGTCGAACCCGCCGTTCCGTCGATGGTTCGTCGGCGGCACCACCAACCTCTGCTACAACGCGGTCGATCGGCATCTTTCCGAGCGTGCCGATCAACTGGCGCTGGTGGCGATATCCGGCGAGACCGATGTCGTGCGCGAATTCAGCTACCGCCAGTTGCACCGGGAGGTGAATGTCTTCGCCGCCGTGCTGCAGTCGCTGGACGTGGGCAAGGGCGATCGGGTGGTGATCTATCTGCCGAATATCGCCGAGGCGGTGTTCGCGATGCTCGCCTGTGCGCGGATCGGGGCGATCCATTCGGTGGTGTTTGGCGGGTTTGCCGCACACAACCTCGCGTTGCGCATCGACGACGCGCAGCCGAAGCTGCTGATCGCCGCCGATGCCGGCATGCGCGGAGGCCAGGTGATCGCGTACAAGCCGCTGGTCGATGCCGCCTTGAGCGAAGCATCGGCGCCACCGCCGCATGTGCTGATGATCGATCGCGGACTCGACTCGCAGATGAAGTATCAGGCCGGGCGCGACCTCGATTACGCACAATTGCGGCAGACGCATGAAGACGCCAGCGTGGCGGTGACCTGGCTGGAATCGAATGAGCCGAGCTACCTGCTGTACACCTCCGGCACCACCGGCAAACCGAAGGGTGTCCAGCGCGATGTGGGCGGCTATGCGGTGGCGATGGCCTTGTCGATACGCCGCGTGTTCGATATCGCGCCGGGGCAGGTGATGTTTTCGACATCGGACGTAGGTTGGGCGGTGGGGCATTCCTACAATGTCTACGGGCCGCTGATCGGTGGTGCCACCTCGTTGCTGTATGAAGGCCTGCCCACGCGGCCGGATCCCGGCATCTGGTGGCAGCTGTGCGAACGCTACGGCGTGCACACGATGTTCTCCTCGCCCACCGCGATCCGCGTGCTGAAGAAGCAGGACGAAAGCTGGCTGCGCAAGTACGACCTGTCGAAACTGAAGTGGCTGTTTCTTGCTGGCGAGCCGCTGGATGAACCGACCGCGCAGTGGATCACCGATGTCCTCGGCGTGCCGGTGATCGACAATTACTGGCAGACCGAGACGGGCTGGCCGGCGATCACGCTGATGCCGGGGCTGGATCTGAAGACGGTGAAGTTCGGCTCGCCCGGCCTGCCGGCACCGGGTTACCGGATGAAGGTGATCGACGAGAGCAATGGCATGGAGGTCGCCGCCGGGGTGAAGGGCGTGCTGGTGTTCCAGCCGCCGCTGCCGCCCGGCTGCCTGAGCACGGTATGGCGTAACGATGAGCGATTCCTGCACAGCTATTTCAGCCACTTCAAGGAGCTGCTGTACAGCTCGCTGGACTGGGCGATCCGCGACGAGGACGGCTACACGTTCATCCTGGGTCGCACCGACGACGTGATCAACGTGGCCGGCCATCGGCTGGGTACGCGCGAGATCGAGGAGTCGGTAGCCAGCCATCCGGCGGTGGCCGAGGCTGCCGTGGTCGGCATTCGCGACGAGCTGAAAGGGCAGGTGCCGATTGTGTTCGCCACGCTCAGGCGGAAGGCTGGCGACGACACGACGGCGGTGGCGCAGGCGATGCAGCAGCGGGTAGTCGATCAACTCGGCGGGGTGGCCAGGCCCGCGCGGGTCTATGTGGTGAACGCGCTGCCGAAGACCCGCTCCGGCAAGCTGCTGCGGCGCTCGTTGCAGGCACTGGCCGAACATCGCGATCCGGGAGACCTGTCCACCCTGGATGATCCCGATGCACTGGACGATATCCGCCGTGCGCTGGAACGCGATCCGGATCGGGGCGGCTGAATCCGGCTGGGCCGGCACGACGCGGTACAGGCCTGCCGTACCACGTCGCCCCCGTCACGCGGCCTCTGCCTGCGCGGTTTCAGCCAGCGGCAGCGGGCTGCGGATCAGGTGGTCGAAGGCGCTCAGCGCCGCGGTGGAGCCGGCGCCCATCGCGATCACGATCTGCTTGTACGGCACGGTGGTGGCATCGCCGGCGGCGAACACGCCGGGCAGCGAGGTCTGGCCGCGATCGTCGATGATGATCTCGCCGCGTGAGGACAGCTCCAGCGTGCCCTTCAGCCACTCGGTGTTGGGCAGCAGGCCGATCTGCACGAAGATGCCTTCGAGCTCGATGTGCTCGCTTCCGCCGCCGACGCGATCGCTATAGCGCAGGCCGTTGACCTTCTGGCCGTCACCAACTACTTCGCTGGTCTGCGCGCTGAGGATGATGCTGACGTTGGGCAGACTGCGCAGCTTGCGTTGCAGGACTTCATCCGCGCGCAGCTTGCTGTCGAACTCGATCAGGGTGACGTGACTGACGATGCCGGCCAGGTCGATCGCCGCTTCGACGCCGGAGTTGCCGCCGCCGATCACCGCCACGCGCTTGCCCTTGAACAGCGGGCCGTCGCAGTGCGGGCAGTAGGCGACGCCCTTGTTGCGATAGGTGTCCTCGCCGGGCACGTTCATCTGGCGCCAGCGTGCGCCGGTGGAGAGGATCACGGTCTTCGATTTCAGCGAGGCACCGTTGGCGAGCTGGATCTCGATCAGATCACCCGGGCCTTTCGCCGGCAGCAGACGCTCGGCGCGCTGCAGGTTCATGATGTCGACGTCATGATCCCTGACATGCTGCTCCAGCGCAGCGGCCAGCTTCGGTCCTTCGGTATGCGGCACCGAAATGAAGTTCTCGATGCCCATGGTGTCCAGCACCTGGCCACCGAAACGCTCGGCGGCGACGCCGGTGCGGATGCCCTTGCGCGCGGCATAGATCGCCGCCGCCGCGCCAGCCGGGCCGCCACCGACGACGAGTACGTCGAATGCCTCCTTGCCGCGGATCTGGTCGGCTTCGCGCCGGGCGCTGCCGCTGTCGATCTTCGACAGGATCTGCTCCAGGCTCATGCGGCCCTGGTCGAACACTTCGCCGTTGAGGTAGACGGTCGGCACCGACATCACCCGGCGCGCGTCGACCTAGCCCTGATACAGCGCACCGTCGATGGCGACATGCTGGATCTTCGGGTTGAGCACGCTCATCAGGTTGAGCGCCTGCACCACGTCGGGGCAGTTCTGGCAGGACAGCGAGAAATAGGTCTCGAAGCGATAGTCGCCGTCGAGATGCCTGATCTGCTCGATCACGTCTGCCGCGGTTCTGGACGGATGTCCGCCGACCTGCAGCAGGGCGAGTACGAGAGAGGTGAATTCGTGGCCCATCGGGATACCGGCGAAGCGCACGCCGATGTCGCTGCCGACGCGGTTGATCGCGAACGAGGGCTTGCGCTCGTTGTCATCGCGGCGGACCAGGCTGATGCGGTCGGACAGCGCGCTGATTTCCTCGAGCAGTTCGTTCAGTTCGAGCGACTTCTCGCTGTCATCGAGGGACGCAACGATCTCGATCGGCTGGGTGACCTTTTCGAGATAGGCCTGCAACTGGGCAGTGAGGTTGGCATCCAGCATGGCGGACTCCGTCGGCGGGTTTCTTCAGGGTGAGTGTGGCGAGCACCCGGGGTGCCCCGGGCGTCGTCTGATGCTGTCGTTGGGTGGTGTGGGCCCGGCAGAACGCCGGGCCCAGGGCGCATGGCGCGAGGTGACTCAGATCTTGCCGACCAGGTCCAGCGACGGCGCCAGGGTCTTCTCGCCTTCCTTCCACTTGGCCGGGCAGACTTCGCCCGGATGGGCGGCAACGTACTGCGCGGCCTTGACCTTGCGCAGCAGCTCGGACGCGTCGCGGCCGATGCCGCCGGCATTGATCTCGACGATCTGGATCTTGCCGTCCGGGTCGATCACGAAGGTACCGCGATCGGCCAGGCCGGCTTCCTCGATCATCACCTCGAAGTTGCGCGAGATCTGCCCGGTGGGATCGCCGACCATGGTGTAGCTGATCTTGCCGATGGCGGCCGAGGTGTCGTGCCACGCCTTGTGGGCGAAATGCGTATCGGTCGACACCGAGTAGATCTCGACGCCCAGCTTCTGGAACTCGGCGTAGTTGTCCGCCAGGTCTTCCAGCTCGGTCGGGCAGACGAAGGTGAAGTCGGCCGGGTAGAAGAACATGACTGACCATTTGCCCTTCAGACTGGCTTCGGTCACTTCGACGAACTGCCCGTTCTTGAACGCCTGGGCCTTGAATGGCTTGATTTCGGTGTTGATCAAAGACACTGCGGATCTCCGTGTTGCGGGTGGTTGATGGACCCCATTGTAGGGATCCACGTCGATTCGTCCAATTGATTGTTGAGATTGTTTGCATTGATACAAGCTATTGATGACCCGAGTGGACTTCCGGCACGGCCGGGCAGTTGCCAAACGCTCGAGCTGAAGCCGTGGAACTGGGCCGCGGCTTGCACGGCCTGAACGGGGACGGTCATCGGCATCGGCAAGTGCCGCGACACGAACTCAACGAGCTTGCAGGATCCCTCAGTCGCGTCGAGTCGGCATCTTGCCGGCATAGTTCGCGCGCGGGCGGATCAGCCCGCCGTTTTCCTGCTGCTCCAGCGCATGCGCCAGCCAGCCGGCCATTCGCCCGGCCGCAAACAGCGATAGCGCGGCGTCCGCTCCCAGGTCGTGCAGCGAGGCGATGGCGGCCAGCGCGAAGTCCAGGCTGGGCATGCGCCCGCCGTTGTCGTGCGCGGCATCGATCAGGCGCTGGAGGCGGATCGCTTTGGCTGGGCGTGGTCGAGACTCGGCCAGCATGCGCAGCAACAACGTGGCGCGCGGATCCCCCTCCGGGTAAAGCGGGTGGCCGAAACCGGCAAGTTCCTCGCCCCGACGCAGCCGCTCGCGCACGTAGCCGACCAGGTCGCGTTCGAGCCATGCCTGCCGGATCAGGGCATGGGCACGTGCGGTGGCGCCCCCGTGCTGCGGCCCGGACAGGGCGGCCAGGCCGGCACAGGCGGCCGCGTGCAGGCTGGCACCGGTCGA
>JAJXYE010000282.1 GCA_021780735.1 Pseudomonadota bacterium
CAACTCGGGCAGCAGGGACAATTCAGTCTGCCGCATCGGGGCGGGATCAGGCAAAATAGCGCTCCCGCCCGGTGGATTGGGTGGTTGAGCAGCCTTGCCAGTTGACTTGGGGGCGCTTGAAACCTACCATTCTCCGATTATGTCCGTGACACTGCCAGAGTCCGTGGACGCTTGGCGCATGGTCACCGCGCGGCGTTCGTTCGAAGGAAGCCTGCCCATTGCCAGCATGCGGCGCCTCTGCGAGGTGCTCGCCAGCGCCGATGGCGAGGTGAAATTCGAGCTCGATTTCGGGCGTGACAGCCTCGGCATCAGTTACGTCGATGTCCGGGCGCAGGCAGCTCTGACCTTGACCTGTCAGCGCACGCTGGAGCCGTTTGTACTGCCGTTGGTGCTCGATACCCGGCTCGGCCTGATCAGACAGGAGCGCGACGAGGCTGGCCTGCCGGCGGATTGCGAACCGCTGCTGGTGGCCGAGGATGGCCGCCTGAATCCGGCGGAAGTGATTGAAGACGAATTGCTGTTGGCGCTGCCGCTGGTTCCGGTCGATCCGGAGAGCAGTCTGCCCGACGAAGTGACAGGCCACGATCCGGACGAAGTGCTTGCCGGTGAGGGGCGTTCGGAAAATCCGTTCGCGGTGTTGCGCGAATTGAAGAAGCAAGCACCGACCCGGTCGTGAGTTCCGGGTCATCACGATTCCAGATCAACTCGTTTCAGTTGGAGAACTACCATGGCAGTTGCCAAGAGCCGCCGCACCCCATCCACCCGCGGCATGCGTCGTTCGCACGACGCGTTGAAGACCGTGCAGCTGTCCACGGATCCGACCAGTGGCGAGGTGCATCTGCGCCATCACGTCACCAAGGACGGCTACTATCGCGGCAAGAAAGTGATTGAGACCAAGGGCGCGGTGTCGGTCGAGGATTGATCGCCTGAGCGGAATCCAGCCGGGTTCCCGATGGTTGATCATGCGAGACGGCGCGGCAACGCGCCGTTTTGCGTTGTGTGGGGGGCGGAACGGTACGGCAATGTGTCGTATTGTTGCCGCGCTGCCTGATCCCCCGTTTTCGCCGATGGACAGTTGAATGACCCAGATCTACTCCCGCATCATCGCTACCGGCAGCGCGCTGCCCGAGCGCGTGGTTACCAATGCCGATCTGGAAAAGATCGTCGACACCAGTGACGAGTGGATCCAGACCCGCACCGGTATCCGTCAGCGGCATATTGCCGCCGACGGCGAGACCACCGGGGATCTGGCGTTCCGCGCGGCACAGAACGCCCTGCAGGCCGCTGGCGTCAAGGCGTCCGAGCTCGACCTGATTGTTCTGGGTACCACGACGCCGGACATCATTTTCCCGTCCACCGCATGCCTTGTGCAGCACCGGCTCGGTGCGAACGGCTGCGCAGCGTTCGATGTCAATGCCGCCTGTTCGGGCTTTGTCTATGCGCTGGGTATCGCCGACAAGTTCATCAAGAGCGGACAGTCGAAGAAGGTGCTGGTGATCGGCGCCGAAACGCTGACCAGGATGGTCGACTGGACCGAGCGCGAGACCTGCGTGTTGTTCGGCGACGGCGCCGGCGCCGTGGTGCTCGAGGCATCCAGCGAGCCGGGCATCTATGCCACCTGCCTGCATGCGGATGGCGGTCACAAGGATCTGCTTTACAACCCGGTCGGTGTTTCAGTCGGTTTCACGGACGAGCCGAATCATGGTGTGCGCATCCGCATGGCTGGCCGCGAAGTGTTCAAGGTCGCGGTGAAGACACTCGACTCCCTGGTCGGTGAGACCCTGCAGGCGGCTGGCATGCAGGAATCCGATATCGACTGGCTGATACCGCACCAGGCCAACCTGCGCATCATCGACGCTACCGCCAAGCGGCTGAAGATGTCGATGGAGCGGGTGATCGTGACGGTCGACAAGCACGCCAACACCTCGTCCGGTTCGGTGCCGCTGGCGCTCGATTACGCGGTGCGTTCGGGCAAGGTACAGCGGGGCCAGAACCTTCTGCTCGAGGCTTTCGGCGGCGGTTTCACCTGGGCCTCGGCGCTGCTGCGCTACTGAGCTTGCTTCGTCATGAGTGTTCCACGTTGCCGCCCGCTGGGCGGCATCGTGTTTTTGCCCTGCAATTCGAATACAGCTGCGTATGGGCGGTGATGCTGGCACCATATCGGTTTTCGCCAACGGGATTCGTCCATCCATGAGTGACCCTTCCGCTTCACTCGCCTTCGTTTTCCCCGGGCAGGGCTCGCAGTCGGTCGGCATGCTGGCTGAGCTGGCGGGCGCCCATGGCGAGGTCAAGGCGACTTTCGAAGAGGCGTCGCAGGGCGCCGGGGTGGATCTGTGGGCGCTCAGCCAGCTCGGTCCGGAGGAGCAGCTCAATCGCACCGAAAATACCCAGCCGGCGCTGCTGGCCGCCAGCGTGGCGGTGTGGCGGGTGTGGCAGAAGCTCGGCGGTACCGATCCGGCGCAGCTGTCCGGCCACAGCCTGGGTGAATACAGTGCACTGGTTGCTGCCGGCGCGTTGTCGCTGCACGATGCGGCGGCGCTGGTGGCCGAGCGCGGGCGTCTGATGCAGGAAGCGGTGCCCGCCGGAGTCGGCGCGATGGCGGCAATTCTCGGAGGCGACGATGCCTTGATCAGCGCGGTGTGCGCGGAAGTCGCCCAGGGCCAGGTGGTATCGCCGGCCAATTTCAATTCACCGGGGCAACTGGTGATTGCCGGCAATGTCGAGGCGGTGGATCGTGCTTTGGCGAAGCTGGCCGAGCAGGGCGTGAAAAAGGCGATCAAGCTCGCCGTCTCGGTACCCTCGCACTGCGCGTTGATGCGGGAGGCCGCCGACAAGCTGGGCGAGCGCATGGCGTCGATCGACTGGCAGGCACCCGCGATTCCGGTCATCCAGAACGCCGAGGCATGCAGTCATGCGACGGTCGAGGAGATTCGCGGTGCCCTGCAGCGTCAGCTGTACCTGCCGGTACGCTGGACCCAATGCGTGCAGGCGCTGGCTGCCGGCGGCGCCACACACATCGCTGAATGTGGCCCTGGCAAGGTATTGAGCGGACTGATCAAGCGCATCGACAAGAGCATCGAGGCGCGCGCCATCGGTACGCCGGGTGAGCTGGACGCGACGCGCTCCGAATGGGCGTGATCGGCGCGCATGCTTCCTCTTCATTGAAACGCAGGAACCTGTACTGATGAGCAAACCATTGCAAGGTGAGGTGGCGCTGGTCACCGGTGCCAGTCGCGGCATTGGCGCGGCGATTGCCGATGAACTGGCCAGCATGGGCGCAACCGTGATCGGCACCGCAACCAGCGACAGCGGAGCGGCTGCGATCGGCCAACGCCTGGCAGCGCATGGTGGCCACGGCCGCATGCTGGATGTCACCGATGGCGCCGCTGTCGAGGCGCTGATCGAGGGGGTTGCGAAGGAATTCGGTACGGTCTCGATCCTGGTCAACAATGCTGGCATTACCCGCGACCAGTTGCTGATGCGGATGCGTGAAGAGGACTGGGACATCATCCTCGACACCAACCTGAGCTCGGTTTATCGGACCTCCAAGGCGGTGATGCGCGGCATGATGAAGGCCCGCAAGGGTCGGATCATCTCGATTGCCTCGGTCATCGGCCTGACCGGCAATCCGGGTCAGTCCAACTACGCGGCGGCGAAGGCCGGCATCATCGCGTTTTCCAAGTCCCTGGCACGCGAGATCGGCACCCGCGGCATCACGGTGAACGTGGTCGCGCCGGGTTTCATCGATACCGACATGACGCGGGCGCTGCCCGAAGCGTCGAAACAGGCATTGCTGGGACAGATCGCCCTGGGCCGTCTGGGCGAAGTGGCGGACATCGCCAAGGCGGTTGGTTTCCTGGCGTCACCAGCGGCGGCTTACATCACTGGCGAAACGCTGCACGTCAATGGTGGCATGTATATGCCGTAAGGGCTGCAAGCGAACGGTCGCCAGCAACCCCGTTTTAGGCGACAATTGCGCTTTCGCGTCGAATCGCAGGGATGGCGAGCAGATACTTCCGGCGAATTCGTGGCAGCCCGAGGGTTTAGCCACTACAATGCCGCCGGCCTTTTGCAGGCAATTCCGCCGGCACAGACAAACATTTACTCCTTGAGAGGTATGGGCAACATGAGCACCATCGAAGAGCGCGTCAAGAAAATCGTCATCGAGCAGTTGGGCGTGAAAGAAGATGAAGTCACGGCGAACGCTTCGTTCGTGGATGATCTGGGCGCCGATTCGCTCGACACCGTGGAGCTGGTGATGGCTCTCGAGGAAGAGTTCGAGACCGAGATCCCCGACGAAGACGCCGAGAAGATCACCACCGTGCAGCAGGCTGTCGACTACATCAAGGCTCATTCCAAGGATTGATCGGCTCGCGCTGATTGCCGCCCGCCAGGTCGGCTCGCGTGGCGCGAGCCCGAGCGGATGTGCGGTGAAACCGGATGCTGCGCCTGTTTGGCGCAGTTTTCGTTTCTGCATTTTGTAACGTCCGACACCGTATGTTGGTCGGGAGTCATCCCGGATGATCGGGACGACGTATCTGCAATTCCCGTCGCGATCGTTTCTGCGACATGGGACTTACGGAATCACCAAGGAACACAGCATGAGCAAGCGTCGCGTAGTAGTGACCGGCATGGGCATCATTTCACCGGTCGGAAACGACATCGCCAGCGCCTGGGAGCGGGTTCTCAAGGGCGTCAGCGGGATCGGTCCGGTCACCCATTTCGATACCTCTGCCTATTCCACGCGTATCGCCGGCCAGGTCAGCGGCTTTGATCCGGCCCAGTGGATGCCGATCAAGGACGTCAAGAAGATGGATCCGTTCATCCACTACGGCGTCGCGGCGGGTACCCAGGCGTTGCGCGATTCCGGACTGGAAGTGACCGAGGCGAACGCGCCGCGCATCGGCGTGGCGGTCGGTGCCGGCATCGGTGGCCTGTACACGATCGAGGCAACCACGCTGGAGCTGGCTGCCAAGGGTCCGCGGCGGGTGTCGCCATTCTACGTGCCCAGCTCGATCATCAACATGGTCTCCGGGCAGCTTTCGATCATGTTCGGACTGAAGGGGCCGAATATCGCCTGCGTCACCGCCTGCACCACCGCCACCCACAACATCGGACTGGCTGCGCGGATGATCCAGTACGGCGACGCGGACGCGATGATCGCCGGTGGTGCCGAGTTTGCCACCACCGGTACCGCCATGGCCGGCTTCTGCTCGGCCAAGGCGATGTCCACCCGCAACGACGATCCGACCCGGGCCAGCCGCCCGTGGGACAAGGATCGCGACGGCTTCGTGCTTTCCGATGGCGCAGGCGTGCTGGTGCTTGAGGAGTATGAGCACGCCAGGGCGCGAGGTGCGCGTATCTACGCCGAATTGACCGGATTCGGCATGAGTGGCGACGCCTTCCACATGACGGCGCCGAGCGAGGGGGGTGAAGGTGCGGCGCGCTGCATGCAGACAGCCCTGGATGATGCCCGCCTCAATCCTGCCGAGGTCGACTACATCAATGCCCATGGCACGTCCACGCCGCTGGGCGATCTGGGTGAGGTGATGGCGGCGAAGAAGGTGTTCGGCGACCACGCCATGAAGCTGGCAATGAGTTCGACCAAGTCGACGACCGGGCATTTGCTCGGTGCGGCCGGCGGGGTCGAGGCGATCTTCACGATCCTGGCGCTGCGCGATCAGGTGCTGCCGCCGACGATCAATCTCGATGAGCCCAGCGAAGGCTGCGATCTGGACTTCGTGCCACATACCGCGCGCGAAGCGAAGCTCGACGTGGCCATTTCCAACTCCTTCGGCTTTGGCGGTACCAACGGCACGCTGGCCTTCCGCCGCGTCTGAGGGTGAACTGCCACCGCCGCAGTCTGGACGGCCGGCGCGACCTGCTCGCGCCGGCCGCCGCATTGGCGGAGCGCTATCCCTGTCTGCTGCAAAGCGTGCTGCATGGCACCGCGCAGTCGCGCTACGACATCCTGTTCGCTTTTCCGGGCTCGCGTCTCGTCCTGCATGCCGATGGCACACTTCGCGACGGCGAGGGGCAGCTGCAGCCAGGCCGCTTTCTCGATGCGCTGGACACCGTCTGGCAAGCCGAACGCCAGCCAGCCGACGGCGACGGGTTGCCGTTCCATGGTGGCTGGGTCTTGCTGTTGAGCTACGAGCTCGCTGCCGAAATCGAACCGACGCTGCGGCTGCAGCCATCGCCAAGCCTGCCACTGGCGCTGGCTGTGCGATGTCCGGCAGCGGTGATCGTCGATCACCTGCGCGATTGCACCATCCTCGTGGCCGAAGTCGGCCACGAGCACCTGCTGGACGCGCTCGAGGCTGATCTCGAGCTGCCGGCGGCCTGGCCTGTACTGCCGCCGCTCGAAGCCTGCGAGGAAGACGCGCCGCACGCTTTTCTCGAGGGCGTGGAGCGCATCCATGAACATCTTCATGCCGGCGACATCTTTCAGGTGAATCTGTCGCGTGGCTGGCGTGCACGCTATGGTCGGGCACCCGCGCCGGCCGCACTGTACGACGCCCTGCGCAGGGCCAACCCGGCTCCTTTCGCCGGCCTGCTGCAGCAACCGGGTTGGGCGGTATTGAGTTCCTCGCCTGAACGGCTGGTCGAAGTGCGCGGCGGCGTGGCGCAGACCCGGCCGATCGCCGGTACCCGGCCGCGACTGCCCGGCGACGATGAGCTGACGCGTATCCGCGAACTGAGCACCCATCCGAAGGAGCGTGCCGAGCACGTGATGCTGATTGATCTTGAGCGTAACGACCTGGGCCGGGTCTGCGTGCCGGGCAGCGTCGAGGTCGATGAGATGATGGCGGTCGAGAGTTACGCCCACGTTCACCACATCGTCTCCAATGTACGCGGAAGACTGCGCGTCGGCGTGACACCGGGTGAGGTGATCGCCGCGACTTTTCCCGGCGGCACCATCACCGGTTGTCCCAAGGTGCGCTGCATGGAAATCATCGCGGCGCTGGAACACGCTCCTCGTGGTGTCTATACCGGCGCGCTTGGCTACCTCGATCGCAACGGCGAGCTTGACTTGAACATCCTGATCCGCACGCTGACCCAGACCGGCAATGAGGTGAGCCTGCGTGCCGGCGCCGGCATCGTGGTCGACTCGGTGGCTGCCGGCGAGCTCGACGAAACGCGCGCCAAGGCCCGTGGCCTGTTGCACGCGCTGGGGGTGCCGGACTGATGGTGACGCGATTGCTGGTCAACGGCACGGCAACCGATCAGGTCGGCGCACTCGATCGCGGCCTCGCCTATGGCGATGGCCTGTTCGAAAGCATCCGTATGGTCGGCAAACTGGTGCCGCTGTGGCCGCGCCATATGCAGAGGCTGGCCGAAGGCTGCGCACGTCTGCAACTGCCGCCACCCGACCCGGCACAGCTGTGGTGCGAAGTGCAGCAGGTCAGCCAGGGGCTGCCGCACGCCGTCGTTCGAATCAGCGTCACCCGCGGCGCTGGTGAGCGGGGTTATGTCTTGCCCGCGTCGCCGCGACCGACCCGGGTCGTCGCTGCCTTTGCGCCACCGCCCGTTGCGAGCGCGGTTCATGCCGCAGGCGTCCGTTTGCGCCTGTGCGAGCTGCGGCTGGCCGAACAGCCACTGCTGGCCGGCATCAAGCATCTGAACAGGCTCGAACAAGTGCTGGCACGCGCCGAATGGAACGATCCGGCGATTGCCGACGGTATCCTGCGCGATAGCCACGAGCGGGTGATTTCGGCGACCATGGCCAATCTGTTCGTGGTGATCGATGGCGAGTTGCTGACACCGGCACTGGATCGCTGCGGCGTCGCCGGGGTCGCCCGTGCCGAAGTCCTGGCGGTGTGTCCGCAGGCGCGCGTCGCCGAGCTGGGGCTGGAGGCGTTGTCCACGGCCAGCGAGGTCTTCCTCAGCTCGAGCGTGCGCGGCATCCTGCCGGTACATTCGCTGGACGAGTGGCACTATGTGCCGGGCACGGTGACCCGTGAACTGCAGCAGCATTGGCACGATCTGGGATTTTCGATGGAGCAGGGCGGATGAGTGAACGATCGATGCGCGGACGCGTCCGGCCACGCATGTTGCTGCTGCTCGCACTGTTGCTGGTGGTGGCCGCGCTGATTGTCGGCTGGAGGGATTTTCACCGCTTCAGCGTTGCGCCGCTGAACGTGGCGGCGAAGCAGGACAGCATCGACGTCAGCCGTGGCAGCAGTTTCAAGGGCATCGTCGCCGAGCTGCAGCGGCATGGCCTGAGCGCGGCCAACCCATGGTATTGGCGAATTCTGGCCGAGCAGATGCATGTCGCGGACAAGCTGCACGCCGGCGAATACGCGTTGGAACCTGGCATGACCCCACGTCAGTTGCTGGCCAATATGGCCGCAGGCAGGGTCTTGCAGCGCAACTTCACCATCGTCGACGGCTGGACCTTCAGTGAATTGCGCCAGGCGCTGGCGAGGGCGCCGCAGCTGAAGCACGACAGTGAGGGCCTCGATGACGCCACGATCATGCGCCGGATAGGTGCCGGCGGCGAAATGCCTGAAGGCCGCTTCCTGCCCGAGACCTACGCCTACGTGAAGGGCGACGGCGAGCTGGACATCCTCAAGCGCGCCCATCTCGCGATGGAAAAGACCCTGGCCAGCCTGTGGCCCGGCCGCGCCCCGGATCTTCCACTGGCCACGCCATACGATGCGCTGATCCTGGCTTCGATCGTCGAGAAGGAAACCGGCCGTGCCGACGAGCGCGCGCGCATTGCCGGGGTGTTCGTGCGGCGCCTGCGCGACCATATGCTGCTGCAGACCGATCCCAGCGTGATCTACGGCATGGGCGCCCGCTACGACGGCAATATCCGCAAGAGCGACCTGACTACCGATACGCCCTACAACACCTATACCCGGCCGGGCCTGCCACCCACACCAATCGCACTGCCGGGCAAGCCGGCGATCGAGGCGGCGCTGCATCCGGCTGCGGGCGATTCGCTGTATTTCGTCGCCCGCGGCGACGGCGGTCATGTGTTCGCCAGCAGCCTGGCCGAGCACAACCGCAACGTCGACTGCTATCAGCGGAAGCACTGCCGATGATCGCGCCACGCGGCAAGTTCATCAGCCTCGAAGGCGGTGAGGGCGCCGGCAAGAGCACCCTGCTGGCCGGCTTGCGTGGATATATCGAGCGACACGGCATCGCCCTCGTGCAGACACGCGAACCCGGCGGTACCACGGTTGGTGAAGCGGTGCGTGCGATCGTGCTCGACCCCGAACAGCGCGGGCTGGCCGCCGAGACAGAACTCCTGCTGATGTTCGCCTCGCGTGCGCAACTGGTTCGCGAGGTGATCGGGCCGGCGCTGTGCGCCGGGCACTGGGTGCTGTGCGATCGCTACGCCGATGCCAGTTATGCCTACCAGGGGGGCGGGCGCGGTCAGCCGCTCACCCGCATTGCCGAGCTGGAACGCTGGGCCTGTGCCGGCGTGCAGCCGGATCTGACGCTGTTGCTGGATGTGCCGGTGGCTATCGGACGCGCCCGCGCCGCCGGTCGTGGCGACGCCGACCGGATCGAAGTCGAGGCGGATGGATTCTTCGAACGGGTGCGCGCGACGTATCGCGAACGCGCTGCGGCCGAGCCACAACGGTTCCGTGTCATCGACGCCACGCAGTCACCAACGGCCGTGCTGTGGGCGGCAACGCAGGCGTTGGCTGACCTGATTGCAGAGACATCGGCATGACGGCATGGCCCTGGCATGGCGAACACTGGACGCGGTTGCAGGCACGCCGTCAACGCGAGGCGCTGCCGCATGCGCTGTTGCTGTGCGGCGCAGGCGGTCTGGGCAAGCGCGCGTTCGCCGAACGCTTCGTGCGTGGGTTGCTGTGCACACAGCCGCAGGAAGGCGATGCCTGCGGGCAGTGCCGCGGGTGCCTGTTGCTTGCAGCGGGCTCGCACCCGGATCGGGTGACGCTGACCTTCGGCCTGCGCAGGGACGGCACGCCACGAACTGAAATCGTGGTCGACCAGATTCGCGAGTTGTCGGCACGGCTGGCCATGAGCAGCCAGCTCGGAGGCTGGCAGGTGGCTAGCATCGACCCGGCCGACGCAATGAATGCGGCGGCCGCCAATGCGCTGCTGAAGACGCTGGAGGAGCCGGCCGCGCAGACCATGCTGATCCTGCTGGCCGACGCGCCCTGGCGCTTGCCGCAGACCATTCGCAGCCGTTGTCAGCGGATCGAGTTCCACCTGCCGCCCGTCGCCGAAGCGCTGGCATGGCTGCAGGATCAGGGCGTACGTGACGCAACTTCCGCCCTGGCAGCGGCCGGCGGCAATCCGGGGTTGGCGCGCGACTGGGCGGCGGCAGGCGCACTCGAACGGCGACTGGAGGTGCGCAAGGATCTGGCTGCACTTGCCGCGGGCCGTGGTCAGCCGGCCGAAGTGATCAAGCGTTGGCTGGACGACGAGCCGGCGCAGCGACTGTGGTTCGCGGCTCAGGTCGCCGCCGATGAGATCAGGGCACGCTCGAGCCAGGGTGATGCGCCCTTGGCCAGCGCGATGGATGTCGGCTTGCTGGGCCACTGGTACGCCGCAGCCAACCGCACTCGCGAAAGCCTGCGCGGTCCGCTGCGCGCGGATCTGTTGCTGCTGGAGCTGCTGGCGCAGTGGCGCTGATGAGCCCCTTGCCGCAGAACGACCCACTTGCGTTCTCCGCAAGAACCCGTCTGCTGGTGGTGGCGCCTCATCCGGATGACGAAACGATCGCAACCGGCCTGCTGATCCAGCAGGTGCGCGCGGCCGGCGGCGAGGTCCGGATCGTGTTGTTGACGGCAGGCGACAACAATCCCTGGCCACAACGCTGGCTGGAGCGGCGTTTGCTTATCCGCGCGGATGACCGCAAGCGCTGGGGGCGGCGACGGCTGGCCGAGATGCTCCAGGCGATGGCGTGTCTTGATGTGCCGCTGTCTTCGCTGCAATCGCTGGACTGGCCGGATCTGGGTATCACCGATCGGTTGCTCGAGTCGCCGCATCGTGCGGTCGCTGCGCTTGAGGCGGCGATCGGCGAATTTGCGCCGAGCCTGATCGCGTTGCCATCGCTGGAAGACCGCCATCCGGATCATGCTTCGACTCATGTGCTGAT
>JAJXYE010000063.1 GCA_021780735.1 Pseudomonadota bacterium
AACAGCGCGATGTCGCCGAAGGTTTGCTCGCGGAAGTGTTGCGGCCGGAACAGCAGGTCGGCCGTGCCGTCGCGATAGAAGCTGAAGCTGCGTTCGCCGCGGGCATCCAGGCTGACGAAGGCCAGCGCCGTGCGGGCGGAGTCGATGCGCACCACATCGGCGGTGCCGACCCCGGCCTGCTGCAGGCTGTCGAGCAGGAAGTCGCCGAAGCGGTCGTTTGCCAGCATGCCGGCGAAACGCGCGCTGCCACCCAGTCGCGCCGCCGCCACGGCGACGTTCGCCGGCGCGCCGCCGGCGAACGGGGTGAAACCGCTGGCGAAGCCGCGGCCGTCGATGCCACTGGCATGCAGATCGATCAGGGCCTCGCCGAAGCACAGGATGGGTCGCATGGTCGTGGCTGCCGTTGAGCTGGAGAATGGCGGGACAGGTGCCTAGTCGATGCTGCGCACGCGGGAGCCGCTCACGCCATAGAACACGATATACAGATAGCACAGCAGTGGCAGCATAAAGGCGTGCTGCAGCCCGATGTTGTCGGCCAGTACGCCCTGAAGATAGGGCACGATGGCACCACCGACAATGGCCATGATCAGCAGGCTGGATGCCTTGCTGGTCATCGGTCCGAGCCGTTCGATGCCGAGCGCGAAAATGGTCGGGAACATGATCGAATTGAACAGGCCGATGGCGATGATGCTGTACATCGCCGTATTGCCGTGGCTCAGCATGGTGGTGGCTACCAGCAGCGCATTGATCCCGGCAAAGGCGGCCAGCAGTTTTCGCGGCGACATCTTTGCCATCAGCGCCGAGCCGATGAAGCGACCGATCATGGCGCCGCCCCAGTACCACGATACGTACCTTGAAGCCTGCTGTTCGGTCAGATGGCCGATGTCCGGCATCGACAGGTAGTTGATCATGAAGCTGCCGATCGATACTTCGGCACCCACGTAGAAAAAGATGCCGAGCACGCCGAACAGCACATGCGGGTGGCGCAATACGTCGGCAAAGCTGTGGCGGTCGTGGTCGGCCTTGTCGGTGGCCTCGGTCAGCGCTGGCAGGCGGAACAGCCACACGAACAGCGCCAGCAGGAACAGCACTACCGCCAGGCCGATATATGGACCTTGCACTGCTTGCGTCTGCTGGGTCTGGTAGGCCAGTTGGTCGGCCGGTGCCAGGGCCGCAAGCTCGGCTGGGGTCTTGACCACGTTGGATAGGATCAGCAGTCCGCCGAACCACGGCGCCAGAAAGGTACCGAACGAGTTCAGTGCCTGCGCCAGTGTCAGCCGGCTGGAACTGGTCTTCTCCGAGCCGAGCAAGGCGACATAGGGATTGGCCGCGACCTGCAATACGGTGATGCCAGTGGCCAGCACGAACAGGGCGCCGAGAAAGGCCGGGTACAGATGCAGGCCGGCCGCGGGCCAGAACCCCAGCGCGCCGACTCCGGCGATGGCCAGGCCCGCCACGATGCCTTTCTTGTAGCCCAGCGCTGCGACCAGTCGCCCGGCTGGCATTGCCATCAGGAAGTACGCGCCGAAGAAGGTGAACTGCACCAGCATCACCTGGGCGTAGCCGAGCTGGAACGTGGATTTCAGATGCGGGATCAGGATGTCGTTGAGGCAGGTCAGGAAGCCCCACATGAAGAAGATCGTGGTCAGCACGCCGAGCGCCAGCGGATGGCTTGTATAGCGTTCGTTCGATGGGCCGGTGCCCGGCGAAGGTGTGGGTGCGGGCGTAGCGGCAAAGGCCATGATGGATTCCCGGTCTGAGGATGGATGGGGGTACTTCATGCGCGGCAAGGCGCAAGCCTGCAGCTGCGACAATGTAACCGTTTTCAGCGATCCTCCACTCGCGCGGTGCAACATGCCACGCGGCGGTGCTAACGTCAGCTTTTGCCGTTCGCTGACGAGGCATCCGATGTCCCGCTTGAAGCTCCTCCTGCCGGCCTTGCTGGCGCTGATGATCTACGCGCCGCTCGCCGCGGCCAGCGGCCACGCAGCCCAGGTCGATCCACGCATCGGCACCGGCGGCGATGGCCATACCTTTCCGGGCGCCACGGTGCCGTTCGGCATGATCCAGTTGTCGCCTGACACCGCGATGCCGGACTTCAAGCATGCCTACAAGTGGGCAGCCGGCTACCAGTACGGCGATCCCACCATCATGGGCTTCTCGCACACGCACTTCTCCGGTTCCGGTCATTCCGACCTGGGCGACGTGCTGCTGATGCCGATCAGCGGTGAGGTGAAACTCGACCCGGGCAATCCGGTCAAGCCCGGCAGCGGTTACCGATCGCGCTACTCGCATGCCAGCGAGGTGGTGCAGGCCGGCTATTACGCGGTGACGCTGAGCGATTACGGCGTGCGCGCCGAGCTGACCGCCGGGCGCCGGGTCGGTTGGCATCGTTACACTTTTCCGGCGAACCGGCCGGCACATGTACTGCTGGATCTGCGTCCGAGCATCTACGACTACCCCGGCAAGGTGCTCTGGGCCAGCCTGCGCGTGCGCCCCGACGGCAGCGTGACCGGCTGCCGCGAGACCCGCGGCTGGGCACCGGGCCGGGTGCTGTGCTTCGCCATGCGTTTCTCGCAGCCGATGAGCTCGCGCGAGCTGTACGACCGCGAGACCGGTCTGCTTTACAAGGGCTTCAAGGGGCCCGGCCACCAGGCCGAGGACAGCGATGCGCAAAACGGCCGTGCGCTGGAGGGCGTGTTCGATTTCGGCAAGCTGAAG
>JAJXYE010000357.1 GCA_021780735.1 Pseudomonadota bacterium
CCTGATGAAAACGCCCGCCACCGAACGGGAGCAGGCGCTGCGTTGGCTGATTGCCAACCGGCGTCCAGACGTCTCCATCGAGCAGGCTGTGCGCGTCATGTGCATGGCACTGCCGCGCGATCTCACTACCCTGCAAATCCTGCGGCGCATCGCCGAGGAAGAAGAGGCCAAGCAGCCTGGCCAGCCATTCAACTGGCGCACACTTCCTGGTCTGCTGCCTCGCGGATGGCCGTCTGGCCGGTGAAGTCCTCCCACCGGCGCACGATCACATCCACGTACTTCGGATCGAGTTCGATCAGTCGCGCGACGCGACCTGATTTTTCGGCCGCAATCAACGTTGTGCCAGAACCACCGAACGGATCGAGCACCACGTTACCCGGGCGGCTCGAATTGCGGATGGCTCGCTCAACCAGCTCCACCGGCTTCATCGTCGGATGCAGATCGTTCTTCTGTGGCTTCTTGATAGCCCACACATCGCCCTGATCGCGGTCACCACACCAGTGGCGTTGCGCACCCTCGGGCCATCCGTACAAGATCGGTTCGTACTGGCGCTGGTAGTCGGCACGGCCCAGCGTGAAGGTGTTCTTGGCCCAGATGATGAATGTCGACCACTTACCACCGGCGGCGCGAAAGGCGGCCTGCAGCACATCCAGCTCGCTGGATGACATCGCCACATAGATGCCGCCCCGGCAGTTCGCCACGGTGGGCGTCAATGCTGCCAACAGGAAGTCGTAGAAGCCATCGCCCAAGTTGTCGTTGAGGATCGCGCGATCCTTGCCGCGCATCTTGTCCTTGGCGCTGTTGGCGTAGTTCACGTTGTACGGCGGATCGGTGAAGACCATGTCTGCCACGTCGCCTTGCATCAGCCGGGCATAGCTCTCTGCCACAGTCGAGTCGCCGCACAGCAGGCGGTGCTGGCCCATGATCCAGACATCGCCCGGGCGCGATATTGGAATTTCGCCAACCTCCGGTACCGCATCCTCATCGGTCTGTCCCTTATTGTCCGGCTCGTCGCCCGCGATCAGTTCGGCCAGCGCGTCGGCGTCGAAGCCGGTGATGTCCAGATCGAAACCTTCGAGTTGCAAGGCTTCCAGTTCGATCCGGAGCATCGCATCGTCCCAGCCAGCGTTCTCCGCGATGCGGTTGTCTGCGATGACCAAGGCGCGGCGCTGGGTCGGGCTCAGGTGATCCAGTACGACCACGGGCACGATCTCAAGCCCAAGTTTCTGCGCAGCGGCCAAGCGTCCATGCCCAGCGACGATGATGCCGTCACTGCCTGCAAGGATCGGATTGGTGAAGCCAAACTCGGCAATCGATGCGGCGATCTGCGCCACCTGATCATCCGAGTGCGTCCGCGCATTGCGGGCATAGGGCAGCAGTTTGGCTGTCGGCCACTGCTCGATCTTGTCGGCCAGCCAGTTCATGCCGCCACCTCCATTTCGCGTTCAGTGGCGATCTCCTCGAAAGATTGGCCGGTGGCGATGAGCGTGACCGGCACGCCGGGGTGGTTTTGCTGAAAGCGCTTGATGGCCACGTCCACGTACTCCGGCGCAATCTCGACGCTGCGACAAATGCGGCCAGTGCGCTGCGCGGCCAGCATCGTCGTGCCACTGCCGCCGAACGGCTCGAACACGATGTCTCCGGCGTCGGTGTAGGACTCGATGGCGAACTCCGGCAACGCCACCGGAAAGACGGCGGGGTGATCAATGTCCTGACCGATCTTGCCCTTGTGGCGCATCACGCGAATCACCGAGTCGGGGATTCGGGTGTCCTGCGTCGGCTGACCCTTGTGCGTCCAGCCGCCGACCTCGCCATCCTTACCGCGCATCGCCGTGGACGACCCGTCAGCGCGCAGGTGCGATTCCTGGCCTGCGTGCTTGCAAGGAACAATCTTGTTGGGTTTGCGGGTGCTGCGATTGAAGTGGAAAACAAACTCGAAGCTGGGAGCCAATCGGCCCTGCCAGTCGCCGGGCATGCCTGGCCCCTGATCCCAGACGTACCACGCGAAGCGCCGCCACCCTTGCTGACGCATCCAGGACAGCCAGCCGTCCCAATAGGGGATGACTTCGTTGTCGCGGTGGATCAGCCCAAGATTGACCAGCACCTGTCCGTCGCCCGCCATCGGCAGATGTGCGAACACACCGCGCATCAGGACATCCCAATCGGCAATGCCGCCGGAGGTGTAGTCGCGCTGGTTGCCATACGGCGGCGAGGTGAAGCAAAGCTGCGCGGTGTCACCCTGCATCAGCGTGGCGACCACGGCTGGGTCGGTGGCGTCGCCACAGATCAACCGGTGCGAGCCGATGGCCCAGACATCGCCCTCGCGCGACACCGCCACCACTGGTTTGTCAGGTACGTCATCAGTCGTATCGGGTTCGTCGGCATCTGCATCATCTTGCGCCGCAGGTTCTGCTTCGGTGGGCGTGGCATCTGCCAGCAGCGCATCGATCTCGATGTTCTCGAAGCCGGTCAGCGCCAGTTCGAAACCCGCTTCGGAAAGCTCCGCCAGTTCGAGCGCCAACACCTCCTCATCCCAGCCAGCGTCAAGCGCCAGCCGGTTGTCGGCGATGACCAAGGCGCGCTTTTGCGCGGTGGTGAGATGGGCCAGTTCGATCACCGGCACCTGATCCAGCCCCAGCTTGCGTGCAGCAGCCAAACGACCGTGGCCCGCGATGATGCCGTTGTCGCCATCAACCAGAACCGGGTTCGTCCAGCCAT
>JAJXYE010000170.1 GCA_021780735.1 Pseudomonadota bacterium
CCCTATCGCCGCGGTCCACTCTTCCATACGGCAATGGCGAGCAGGATGCGGGCGGCGCCACGCCGGCGTCAAACCCGGCGTGGCGCGGGTCGCTGGCCCCTGCTATGCGCAGGGACCGGCGCCAGGGCCGACCCGGCTATTGCGCCAGGATCGCGCCGTAGTGGCCGTTGACGGTGACCGTGACCTGGCCGTCCTGCACGCTGTATTGCTGGCCCGACAACAGGTCGGTGACCGTGCTGCCGTTGGTCATGCTCAGCTGCCACACCGGCAGCGTCACCGTGTGGCTGGTGCTGTCGTTGTTCAGCGCCACTGCGATGCGGTTGCTGGCATCGAAGCGGCCGTAGGCATAGATCTGGTTGCTGTTGTCGGTGACCAGGGTGATGAACGAGCCGGTGCGCAGCGCCGGGTAGGCGCGGCGGATCGCGGTGAGCTTGCCGGTGAGGGCCACCGCGCTGTTGGTGCTGCTGCCGGTGTTCCAGTCGAAGGTGCGGCGGTTGTCCGGATCGGCGCCGCCCTGCATGCCGTACTCGTCGCCGTAGTAGATCGTGGGCGTGCCGACGTAGGTCATCTGGAAGATCAGCGCCAGGTAGGTCTTCCAGATGTCGCCGCCGGCGCGGGTCGCGAAGCGCGGGATGTCGTGGCTGGACAGGAAGTTGGTCATCGTCTGCTGTACGTCGCCGGGGAGATCGGCGCGGGTGCCGTGCAGCCAGGCATCGAAGGTGGTGGTGTCGATGCTGTTGGGGTTGTTGCCCTCGTCCCGTCCGGTGATCCAGCGCGAGACCGGGTCGGTGAAGCCGTTGTAGTTCATCGCGCCGTCCCACTGGTCGCCGTTGTCGACCCAGGGACCGGCCACGCCCCAGTATTCGCCGAGGATTTCGGCGTTCGGGTTGACCGACTTCACCGCGCTGCGCAGCTCGCGCATGATCTGGTGATTGGTGTCGTCGCTGCCGCCGTTGCCGCCGGCGTCGATGTATTGCGCGGCGTCCAGGCGCCAGCCGTCGATGCGCCAGGACGGTCCGAGGTAGGTCTGCACCACCGAACTGGGGCCGTCGTAGATGGCCCGGCGGACCGCCGACCCGCTGGCGCCGTAGTCGAGCTTGGGCAAGGTGTCGAAGCCGAGGAAGCTGGAATAGACCTGCGGCCATTGCTGGAAGGTGTAGAAGCCGAACCACGGGCTCTGCTGCGACTCGTAGGCGCCTTCGCTGCGCCACCAGTTGTACTTGTCGAACCACTTGCTGGCATCGCCGGTGTGGTTGAACACGCCGTCGAGCACGATGTAGCCGCGCTGGCCGTGCCCGTGTCCGTGCACATCGTGGATCAGCCGGTGCAGGCTGCGGTTGCTGCCGAAGGCCGGATCGACGCGGTAGTAGTCGGCGACGTCGTACTTGTGCACGCTCGGTGCCAGGAAGATCGGGTTGAGATACAGGATGTCGGCGCCGACCGTGTCCTTGATGTAGCCGAGCTTCTGGTCGATGCCGGCCAGGTCGCCGCCGAAGAACACCAGGTTGTTGTCGCCGCCCGGTCCCGCGAACACGCTGCTGCCCCAGGCGTGTTTCTCGGTGCAGTGGCCCTTGTAGCAGTACTGCCCGGTCTGCACGTCGTTGCGCGGGTTGCCGTTGTAGAAGCGGTCCGGAAATATCTGGTACATCACGCCGTTCTTCATCCAGTCCGGGGTCTTGAAACCGGGGATGACGAAGAAGTCGCCGAACGGCTGCTCGCTGTCCGAGATGCCTTGCGCGTTGTACCAGACGGTCTTGCTGCCGTCGTTGATCTGGAAGCGGTAGTACTTTTCCGAGCCGCTGGCCGGAATCGTGCCCTGCCACAGGTCGAACGTGCCGGTGGCGTCGTTACTCACCCAATGCATCGGTACCCAGTGGAACTGGCCGTCGCCGCTGTCGTAGTACTTGATGTTGGCGCTGGTGATGTCGCCCTTGAAGGTGCGGAAGGTCAGCGTCACCGGCTGCGTGGCGGTCGGTTCGGGCGCGCTGTCGAACAGCGGCCCCTGGTCGTGGAACAGGCCGTTCCACTCCACGTTGTTGTCGCTGCTGGCCGCGCTGGCCGCGACCGGCAGCAAGCCGGCGGCCAGCGTTGCGCACAGTGCCAGCCATAGCACCGTCCGGGCGCCGCGGGTTGCGTTGCGATGGTCTGGCGTACCGTGATCGAACATGACTCGTGTCCTCTGTCGGTGGTGGCGTGGCGAACGCGCACGCCGGTGATCCTGAAGCGGCAGGGCGGCGGCCCGGCGCGCCACTGGTCCTGGGGTTACTGCGCCAGGATCGCGCCGTAGTGGCCGTTGACGGTGACCGTGACCTGGCCGTTCTGCACGCTGTACTGCTGGCCCGAAACCAGGTCGGTGACCGTGCTGCCGTTGGTCATGCTCAGCTGCCACACGGGTAGCGTCACCGTGTGCGCAACCGAGTCGTTGTTCAGCGCCACCGCGATGCGGTTGCTGGCATCGAAGCGGCCGTAGGCATACAGCTTGTTGGTGTCGTCGGTCAGCAGGGTCATGAACGAGCCGGTGCGCAAGGCGGGGTAGGCGTTGCGGATCGCGATCAGCTTGCGGGTCAGGGCCACCGCGCTGTTGTTCAGGTTGCCCATGGTCCAGTCGAAGGTGCGGCGGTTGTCCGGATCGGCGCCGCCCTGCATGCCGTACTCGTCGCCGTAGTAGATCGTGGGCGTGCCGACGTAGGTCATCTGGAAGAACAGGCCCAGGTAGGT
>JAJXYE010000397.1 GCA_021780735.1 Pseudomonadota bacterium
TTCACCTTCGTCACCGCGCAGATCCTGTGCCAGGGTGGCCTCGTACACCTTGCTCACCTGCGCCTTCGGCGAAATGATCCTGTGCAGCAACGCACCGTCATCGGTGAACAACAGCAACCCGGTGGTATCCCGGTCGAGCCGGCCCACGCTGGACAGCACCGGCGAGCGCACGTTGTAGCGGGGCGGCAGCAGGTCGTACACCACCCGGCCCGGATCCTTGCGCGAGCAGGTCACGCCCAGCGGCTTGTTCATCATCAGCACCAGGCCCGGTGGCGGATCCAGCGGTTCGTCGTCGACGCGGATCGTCTCGTAGGGCACCACGTCGTCGGCATACAGCACCTCGCCATCAGCGTCGGTGATACGGCCTGCGCGGAACAGACCGGTCACGTCCTTGCGGCTGCCGTAACCCAGGTTGGCGATCAGCTTGACCAGTTTCATGCGCGCACTCCCGTGGCTTCGATCACCTTGAACCCTTCTTGCGTCAGCAGCACGCGCACCTCGCGAAAACGCTGCCCCAGGATCGCCTCGTACGGCAGGTGCCGGTTGGCCACCAGCAACAAGCGGCCATCCGGCTGCAACGCGTCGGCAGCGCTGGTGATGAAGGCGCGGCCCAGCTCTGGCAGATCGGCGCGACCCTGGTGGAATGGAGGATTGCTGACGATGGCGTCATGGCGCTGTGGCAAACCACGGGTCACATCGTGCCAGTGCACCGCCACCGCCAGCTCACGCCCGCATTCGCGCTGCGCCCGCTCCAGATTGATCCGCGCCAGCTCCAGCGCCCGTGCCTCGGCCTCATACAGGTCGATCGCCTGCACCCGCGGGCAACGCGCCACCACCTGGCTGGCCAGATAGCCGTAACCGGCACCGAGATCCGCCACCCGGCCGTGCAGATCGCGCGGCAGGTGCGAGGCCAGCAGCGCCGAAGCGCGGTCGATGCGATCCCACGCGAACAGACCGGGCCGGCTGACGTAGCCGTCGGCGATCTCGCGCGGCGCATCCAGCGCCAGCCATTCGGCCAGTAGCGCCCGATCCACCTGCTGCGGCTGCGGCGTGCTCCAGAACACCCGGCACTTGTGCTTGGACAGATGCTGCACGGCGCCGGTGAGTTTCAACAGGTCACCCTCGCCCGATTTCGCACCCTCGGCGTTGGACATGCTGGCCAACACCGTGCCGCCCGGCGCCAGCAGACTCAGCGCCCGTGCAAAGAGGGCGCGCGCCTCGTCACGCTGCCGCGGCGGCAACACCAGCACCAGCGAAAACCGCTCATCCGGCGCCGGCTCGCCAACGCGCATGCCGTTGCGCCCCAGCTCATCCGCAAACGGCAGAAAGCTCTGCTCGCACAGCCAGCCCGCCTGCGCCATCTCGCGCAATCGCACCCCCGCCCGCGCGCGCAGAAACAGCACGCGCCGATCCGCCGGCAACGCCAGCTCGGCTAATTCAAAAGGAATGAACAAGGCAGCCAGCGCCGCATCCGGCGCCGCCGCAAAAATTCCGGCAGCCGTCACATCATGTCTTCGGTAGCAAAACGAGGACGCCAGTGTAGTGGCCCGGAACAGGGGTCAGTGTGCACTTTCCGGAGGAAGCGCCGATTTTCTGGGTCGGCCCATCTTGGCGGGGCCAGCGCGGCGCGACAATTGCGCCTCGATTGCCGCGCGGAAGCGTTCGGTTCCGTACGCATGCTGGCGTTGCAGATGCCGTCGGATGCCATCCAGCTCGTCGGGCGTGATGGCCTGCCCGACGAGCGTTCGGTAGGCCGCACAGCGCTCGGCCACGTTGCTACCGAGAGCCAGGTACGACGCATGTGGCCGAATCAACGGATCGGCTACGGCAAGTGCATTGCACGCGAAGCTCGAGCAACGATGGTCAGCCGGATCGACCACCATGCGTGCCCGCAACGGGTTGAGTTCGATGTAGCGGCAGCAGCGGAGCAGATAAGCCTCGCTATCCACCCGGCACGCCTTGTACCGGCCCTCCCATAGCGTGCCGGTACGGCAATAACGGTCATTGACGTAGCGCACGTAACGCCGCCCCAGCAATTGCATCACCCGAGCCATCTGGGCCCGGGCCGAAGGCGTCATGAGCAGGTGCAGGTGATTGGTCATCAGCACGCAGGCATGGACAGCGCAACGCTCGCGCAGGCAGATCTCACGCAATTCGTCCAGATAGCGGACATGGTCGATGTCCTGGAAGAAGCAAGGCTGACGATCATTGCCACGCTGCACAACGTGCTGGGGCACCCCGGCAAGATCGAGTCTCGGTTGACGAGGCATCTGGCAGTCCACGCAGGAAGTTCCAACTTGGATTCCTGTGCATGCCAGCTCGGGTCTGTCGGGCCATGCCGCGTGCGTTCGACGGAAAGTGCACACTGCCCCTTGTTTCGGATCCTCGTTTCGCCGATTTCTGCGAGTTGCACAAGGCAATTCTTCCCCGCGAAGGCCGAAGCACGTCGATCACTCCGGGCAACTAGCATCGCTTGTGCAATCCAGGCAACGTGGCGCTGGAACTCGTCGAGTTTCAATTGTGAAATTACCTCGGCGAAACGATATCATCGCCCTTTGGCGACGCCTGCCGACGGCCCTGCCCTCCTCTCGAACAAACAGCGACTCGCCATGCGCACGGACACTGCCAGACAATTTTCTGCGCCCACAATCTTGCACGCACTCGCTTGGCTGGTCGCCACAACCGCCCTCTTGAATACCTTGTACTTTGTATTACGTGCAACGTCGCCGGTCATGCAGTCCGATGCCTGGTATTTTCTCGATGTGTTCCTTCGCAAGGCCATCGACGGTCACCTGTCGTTTACGGATTTCTTCGTCAAACGTGCAGGCGCTGACCACGCACAGCCCTTGTTCAAGCTCGTGCTCCTTTTTGAATGGCATTTCTTCGATCTCGACTTCAAGGTCGAGGCTCTTATCGGCCTGGCGGCAGCAGTAGGCTGCGGCATCGTGCTGCATCGCCTCACGTGGGGAGGGTTGGCGGCAACGGGCAGTTCGCCCTTCGTACGCCCGATTGCGTGGATGGGCATGTGCCTGCTGCTTTTCACGCTGAACGCTGACGCTTCCGTCTGGACGTGGTCACTCGTCTCACTCGAATATGTCGCGCTGCTGACCGTACTGCTTTACTTCGTCGTTGCTTGGCATGCCATTCAGAACAGGCGCGGAATCATGCTATGGCTGGCTTCCCTCGCCGTTTGTATATCCTGCGACGACCTGGGAACCATTGCCACGGTGGCTGTCGCGCTAACGTCGGTGCTCGTTTTCGTACGAAACGGTGGCTGGCGAAACCGATACCTGTACAAGCTCCTGGCGTTGCTGGCGCTGGCGCTGCTGCTCTCGCGCATCTTCTACAATTTCATGCCGGTCGTCGGCACGACCAAGGCCGGGCCATTGTGGTCATACAGCCAGCTGCTTCCAAAGCGATTCGCGGAGGAAGGATGGTGGCAGTGGATCGTCCTGCCAATGACGTTTCCGGTCTTTCATGAGAGCTGGCTGACACCCGCACAAACACATGCCTGGGCCGTCTTTCGCGTGGTGTTCGCCATACCTCTTGTTCTGGCGCATGTAGTGTTCTGGCGAAGAGCATGGCGCTGCGAAATCAAGTGCGCGGCTTTTGCTGCCATCTGCCTGATGCTGCTCTTCTATGGCCAACTGGCGGGCATCATCATCGGAAGAGTCGCCGCCCACGGTAACGAATATCTCGAACAGTCTCGCTACATGATTCGTTATGCCGAAATGCCCATTGCCTTGCTGCTTATGTGGGCTGAGTCCGCGCGATCAGCGCTACGCAAGGGCCGCCTGTTGCCGCACATCGTGCTGCCGGCCATCGGCTGCCTCATTCTGCTGGCGGTGCAGATCCCACTTTCCATGCACGCATGGGGCTTGCGACCTTTTCTGTTGGCGTACCAGGTAAACATGGCCAACCAGATAGGCGAGCTCTCGCTTGACCCTGGCCGGTCGGTCAAGTGCCTGCCCGAGCTGCCTTTCTGCAAGTACCCCCCAGAGCGGAGACGCGACTTGACCGGGCTATTGCGCACGCACCAACTGAACGTGTTCTCGCCACGTCTCCAGCAACGCTATCCGTATCTGCCCAAACTCACCTCCGAAAAGCAGACAGCCAACAAGCGCTCAGAGCCAGTGGCTTCCCAACTCATTCATTCCGCTGCACCCGGTTGATCCAGCAATTGCAGCGAGCAGGGTGGGCTGGTCAAGCATTGCAGCATTCGTCGATGCACGATCCGCAGCAAGGAATGATCCGTCCGCCTCGAATCCGATGATGCGCCCGACCACGTGACGGCGTGTTGGACCTCCGTGAGGCGACGTGTGTAAATGAAGAAAACCGGTGTCAGCTCCACTTGCCTGCCGCCTTGCGGCAGGAATTGAACCCAGCCCGCTCTCGCACCACGCACACAATCAACCGGCCTGGCGCATGTTCAACAACCTCATCCCGAAAATCTTCTACCACCATCTGCAGGACGGACTGGAGTTCTTCGTTGATGGCCTGGGCTTCGAGATCCTGCACCAGGATGCCAGCCTGGCGGTCATCGCGCGCGACGTGGCCAAGGCGTATATCGTGCAAAGTCCGGAGTATGCCGCGCTCGACCGCCCGGAGCTGGCCATCGAGACGGATGACATCGACGCCATCCACCGCGAGATGTCCACGCGCTGTGCGAAGCTGTTGCATCCCCATGCCAGGACGGTCTCGCTCAAGCCGTGGGGCGCCAGGGAGTTCGCCATGCTGGACAAGACCACGGTGTGCGTCGTTTTTCGCGAGTGGCCGAAACCGGGTTGAGATACCTCTTGCAACCCCTTCCTTCGACGTTTCACGGAGGTGCCCATGACTTTCCAGACCATCATCCGCCAGCCCGGCGCGTTCGTGCCGTTGGTCATGTCGCTCGCGGCACTGGCCCTGGTGCTGGTTCACGTGGCCCTGTCCGGCGCTGTGCACGAGGCCGACGAGGGTGCCGCGGCGCATATTTTCCAGTTGCTGATTGCGGCGCAACTGCCGGTGATGGGGCTTTTCGCGATCAAGTGGCTGCCGCGCGCTACCCGTGCTTCACTGGCTGTGCTGGTCTTGCAGGTGGCGGCGATCGTCGTTGCGCTCGCGCCCGTTGGCATGTTCAAGCTGTAGACTCCGGCACAGGTGCGATGCGCCTCGGCCGGCGCGGACGCACGTGCCCGCGCGACATCGCCCCTAGGTGCGTGGGCGGTAGATACCTTGGATAGCGAGATTGAGCTATCGCCATAGGACGCGTCTGTCGGAGGGTGCGCATGGTTATTCCATGCAAGCCGACGAGAGGCATGGCTTATGGATGAGAGCACCATCGCAGCCCAAAGATTTCTGCCGCCCACGCTCTTAGCACTGGCCGGTCGAATGATCATTGCCACTGGCCCATGATGCAGCCGGGCCGAACCTGCCCACTCAATGCTCCGCCACAGAGCTCGCCTGCGCCGGCAACTCCTGCAGCATCTGCTGCGCCAGCCGCTGGTAGCCTTCGTCGAAGTGATGACCACCCTTCCTGGCATGCACCGTCACCCACGCCGGCAGGCCGGGCTGGTCGCAGACACTGTCGGCGGCATCGTCCAGGCCGTAGTAGCAGACCACCGGCGGCTTGCCCTGCAGGGCCCGCAGCGGCGGCAGCGGATCGTAGTGGCGGATCGGGTTGATGAGCTGCAGGGCGTCCTTGAGGCGTTCCTTGAACCAGCCCTGCTGGATCATGTAGCCCTGCAGCTCGATCTCGAAGGTGACATCGCGGCTGGGCGAGAGCAGCACCATCTGGGTGATTCGCGCACGATTGGCCGGGCTGAGCCGGTCGACTATGGTGGGCAGCACGTCGGCGCCGAACGAGAACCCCACCAGCCAGATCCGCCGCTTGTTCCAGACGCCGAGATACCTGGTCATCAGCGCATCGAGTTCGCGCGCCGTCTGCGCGGGGTCGCGCTCGCGCCAGTAGTACTTGAACGTATTGACGCCGAGCACCGGCACGCCGCGATCGATGAAGTCGATGCCAAGGCGCCGGTCCAGGTCGGCCCAGCCGCCGTCGCCGGAGACGATGACCGCCATCACGTCGTCCTTGCCCACCGGCGGCGCGATGCTGTGGCTGGCCACCGGCAGAACCACCGTGGCTTTTGCCAGGCTGACGCGCGACCACGGCGCCCACATCAGCAAGCCGCCCAGCAGGCCCAGGCCCACGACTGCCAGCACCACCGCCTTGCCACGTTTCATCGACGTACCACCCCGCTCAGTCCGCCGGAGATCAGGCTGGCCACGTTGGTCAGGATCATCGGCAGGGCGATGCCACGCGGCACCGCCATGTAACGCGGCTCCCACTGCGGATCGAATTTTTCCTTGTAGCGCTGCAACCCGCGAAAGTTGTAGAAGCGCTCGCCGCGGCCGAACACCAGCGCGCCGAAACGGTTCCACAGCGGCGCCTGGCTTCGGTTGTACAGGCCGGCCAGTGGCGCCATGCCGAGGTTGAACCAGCGGTAGCCTTCGCCACGCGCCCACAGCATCAGCTCGACGAACAGGTAGTCCATGATGCCGGCCGGGCTGTCCGGCCGGTGCCGCATCAGGTCAACCGAGGCTTCCTCGCGGTTGTCGCCGAGGAACAGGTTGGCGAACGCCAGTGGCTGCTCGCCCTGCCAGACCACGGCCATCGGCGTGCGCATCAGGTAGTGCGGCTCGAAGGCGCCCATCGAAAAGCGCTTCTCGCGCACGCTCTTGTCGCGCAGCCAGGCGTCGGATACCGGCTTCAACTGTGGCAGCAGCGCCGCCACGGCGTCGGCCGGCACGATTTCCAGTCGCAGCCCCTCGCGTTTGAGCTTGTTCACGGTATTGCGCAGCACCTTCTTCGACTTGCCGTCGAGATTGAAGTCGTCCAGCCGCACGCGCGCCTCCTCGCCGATCTTCAGCAGGTTCAGGCCGACTTCCAGATACATGTCCAGATCGACCGGGCTGACCTGGTAGAACACCGGCCAGCCACCAGCGCGCTCGCATTGTTCGAGGAAGGTCCACACCAGCTCGCGCCGGGCATTTTCGTCGCTGCCAACCGGGTCGCCCATCGCCACCCAGCTGCGCCCGATCGTGTCGAACATCACGAACGCCTTGTGTCCGGCGTCGAACAGCAGGCGCTTGTCGCCGATCAGGGCCAGGTGCGCCTGCGCCGAGCGGAACTGCCGGATCAGCGGCAGCGCCTGTGCCAGCTCGGCTTCGCTGGGTGGCGCACGGCGCAGCTTGAGCGGACGGATCAGGCTGGCCAGCGCAAACAGCAGGCCCGCGGCAGCCGCCGCCACCAGCGCGCGCAGGGCACGCGGCGCGCCGCCGCTGTGAAAGCTGAACTCCCACCACAGGTCGGCGCTGTAATCGACGTACTTGTAACTGAACATCACCAGCCAGGTGGCGCAGCCGAGGATCGACAGGATCGCCAGGATCCAGCCCGGCGAAAACGTGGTGCTGAACAACGAGGCGCGCCGATAGAACAGGCGATGCGCCGGCGCCAGCGCCATCGCCAGCACGGTCAGCAGGGTGGCCTCTTCGTAGTCGATGCCCTTCAGCAGCGAGAACACCGCTCCGGCCAGCAGCAGCACCAGGGTCAGCCAGTAGGCGGCATCCAGCCGGCGCTGCAGGCCGCGCGCCAGGATCAGCAGCAGCATGCCGATGACGCTGGCCAGCAGGTGCGAAACCTCCAGCACCGACAGCGGCAGCACCTCCCTGAGGATCGCCATGCGCAGCGGCAGCGCCCGGGTTGCGCCGGAAAACAGCAGCACCGCGCCGCAGACCAGGGTCAGCCCGGCAAAGAACGATGGCAGCAGACCGGTGAACCAGGGCGTCAGCAGCGATTTCCGGCGTATTCCGCGCGCCTCGCGCTGCAGCACCAGCACGGTGGCCGTGCACAGCGGCACCAGGTAATAGATCACCCGGAATGCCGCCAGCGCGCCAAGGATCGGCGCGGTCAGCGTTTCGTTGCCGGTGGCACCGAAACCGGCCAGCATCACCGCCTCGAACACGCCCAGGCCACCGGGTACGTGGCTGATCAGGCCGATGATCTGGGCAATCACGAAGATCGCCAGGAAATGGCCGAAACCGTTGTTCAACGCGTCCGGCATCAGCACGTAGAGCACCGCCGCGGCCAGCCCCCAGTCGAACGCGCCGACCAGGATCTGCTTCAGCGCCGTGGCCGGCGAAGGCAACCGCAAACGCCAGCGCCAGATCCGCAGCGGCCGCCGAACCAGCCCGCCGAACAACCAGGCCAGCGGCAGCGCCAGCAGGCCGGCGCCCAGCGGCTGGCTCAGCGCGGCGAACGGAAGGTCCGGCGGCAGCGGCACCCACAGCAAGGTCACCCCGGTCAGCGCCAGCAGGCCAAGCCAGAAGCTGGTGGTGCAGAACAGCACCACCCGCCCCACCTCGGCCGTGCTCAGGCCGCTCTGGATGTAGAAGCGATAGCGGATGGAACCGGATACCAGCAGCGACATGCCGACGGCATTGCTGAAGGCGTAACTGATGAAGGAAATCAGGCTGACCCGGCGCCACGGCAGCTTGTGCTCGATCGAGGCCAGTGCGAAGCGGTCGTACAGCGTCATCACGGCGTAGCCGGCCAGGGTGAACAGGATCGCCAGCGCCAGCCGCGCGTGGGAAATACCCTGCACGTACTTGCGCACCTGGTGATAGTCCACTTCCTTGGCCAGCAGGTGCAGCGCCCACAAGGCCATGCACAGCATGCACACCGACAGCAACGGCCCGGCCAGCCGCCGCAACACCATCATGCGCTGGCTCGGTACGACAGCCAGGGGATCCGCGCCAGCCGATACTTGCTCGATCTCAACTTGCTTCACGCGACACCCTAGGCAGCTTGCCCCATGCGCAAGATCCAGCGGTACAGCACCGCGACGCTTGCCACGAACACCACGCCACCGATCCAGATCGCGGGTACCTCGAAGCCCTTGCCCACCAGCGCGATCGGGTAATCGTTGCCACTGAAAGCCACTACACCCGCAAAAATCACTGCCAGCAGGCTTTCGCCGACGATCAACCCCGACGCCAGCAGCACACCCAGTTGCCGGGTGGCTTCCGGCTTCGGTTCGCGCCCCGCACGTCGATCAAACCACGCACCGACCAGTGCGCCGACCACCACCATCAGCGTGGTTGAGGTCGGCAGATAGATGCCCAGTCCCACGGCCAGCGGCGGCAGGCGCGGCCCGTCCTTTTTCGCCAGCCCGAGCACTTCGTCAAGAATGATAAGGGCCACGCCGATGCCGGCGCCCAGGCCGATCATGCCCCATGGCACGTTGCCGGTGATCACGCCCTGCGCCAACGCCGAGATCAGGCCCGCCTGCGGCGCCGCCAGTGCACGCGCCGGATCTGCCCCAGGTGCGCCAAGGAAACCGAAGGTGTGCTGCAGCAGATCCATTACCGGCGGAATCACCAGCGCGCCGGCCAACACGCCGATCACCAGCGCCCACTGCTGCAGTGAAGGTGTGGCGTCGACCAGTTGGCCGGTCTTCAGATCCTGCAGGTTGTTGTTGGCGATCGACGCCACCGCGAACACGATCGAGGTGAGAAACAGCGCAAAACCCACCAGCGCCTTGTCCGCACCCGGCGGCAGGAACGGCTTGACCCCGAGCACCAGCAGCAAGGCTGCGATCACCACCACCAGGATGCCGATACCCGACAACGGGCTGTTGGACGAGCCGATCAGGCCGGCCATGTAACCGGTCACGGCCGACACCACGAAACTCAACAGCACCACGAACGCGACGCCGCCGATCACCAGCGTGGCGGTGGCGCCGCCCAGTCCGTTATTGACGGCAAAATGCCACAGCAGGTAGCCGATCGGGATCAGGCACAACAGAGAGACGAGGCCGACCATGCCGATCGGCATGTCGTGCTCGGTGCGCGGCAGCTCATGCAAGGTGCCGCTCTTGCGTGCCCGCGAGGCGCTCATCGCCCCGGCCAGGCCGCTGACCAGCGGCTTGATCAGCTTGGCCAGCGTCCAGATGGCGGCCACGCCGATGGTGCCGGCACCGATGAAGCGCACGTAGTGGCTCCAGCCTGCCTGCGCCACGGTGAAGGCGTCGCCCGCGGCCCAGTGCAGATGGGTGAAATGAGGCACCGCCCAGACCCAGCCGATGATGGCGCCGAACAGCATCGCGACACCCACCCACAGGCCGACCAGATGCCCGATCGCGAACAGCGCAAAGGAGAGGCCGAAATCGAAACCTGAGGTGCCCCCCTTGTCGCCGCCGACCCGGAAGTAGGCGCTGACGCTGCTGGCAAAGATGCGGGTCTGCACGATCACGTAGAAGATCGCCGACACGATCGAACCCCACAGTACCGCCTTGAGCCCCGCACCACCGGTCTCGACCGACGCCTTCCCGTCCTGGTCCGCTTCCTCGCCGGCGCCCACCTTCAGCACCTCGGCACAGGCCACGCCTTCCGGATACGGCAGGTCGGAATCGGTCACCAGCGCGCGCCGCAGCGGGATCGTGTACATCACGCCGAGGATGCCGCCGGTGGCGCAGATGCCGGCGGTGATCCAGAACGGAAACCCGCTCCAGTAACCGACGATGACCAGACCGGGCAACACGAAGATCACCGACGACAGCGTGCCGGCGGCCGAAGCCACCGTCTGCACGATGTTGTTTTCCTGGATGGTCGCGCCACGCATCGCCTTCAGGATCGCCATCGAGATCACCGCGGCGGGGATCGATGTGGAGAAGGTCAGGCCGGCCTTCAATCCGAAATAGACGTTGGCGGCGGTGAACACGATCGTGATCACGATGCCGATGATGACGCCACGAAGGGTCAGCTCCCGCCGCGGCGGCGAGCTGGACTGGCTTGTCTGGTTCACTGATTGCTCTCCCCCGATGGGCGGTGCCGCGCAAGATACCGTGGAATGGCCGTGCAAGGATAACCCGGCGTTTCCGCATAGCCGGGCCGCATGATATCTGTCAAGCCGGCAATCGGGCCCGCTCCAGCGCCGCCACATGCCGCTCCAGCCGCGGCCCCAGATAGCAGTGCGAGCCGCACGGCAACAGTGCGACCCGGCCGAACTCGC
>JAJXYE010000255.1 GCA_021780735.1 Pseudomonadota bacterium
GAAGGCGGCGAAGAAAAACAGCCCCTCGATGCAGGCGGCGAAACAGATCTGGTTGAGCAGGAACTGGCGCTGCTTGTCCGTGGTGTCCAGCGCGTCGAGCTGGCGGATCGAATCGATCCAGCGGCCGCAAAATGCGGCCTTGTGCGCGATCGAGGGAATGTTGTCCACCGCCGCGAACGCCGCCTGGCGCGCCGCGGGGTCCGGCAGGTAGGTGTCCAGCAGCGTCAGGTAGAACTGCACGTGCAGCGCCTCCTCGTAGAGCTGGCGCGACAGGTACATGCGCGCCTCGGGCGCGTTGAGGTGTTTGTACAGATTCAGCACCAGGTTGTTGGAGACGATCGAGTCGCCGGTGGCGAAAAACGCCACCAGGCGTTCGATCAGATGACGCTCGGCCGGGCTCATCTTCTGGCGCAGATCGGTCACGTCGCTCGCGAAATCCACTTCTTCCACCGTCCAGGTGTTGCGGATGGCGGCGCGGTACATGTCGTAGAACTGCGGGTAGCGCATCGGCCTGAGGGTCAGCGCATAGCCGGGATCGAGCAGGCGCGCGGCGGCGCTGTCCGGCGGGCAGGCGGAGGCCACGACGGCGCTCATTGGCAGGCCTCGCAGTGCTCGGGATTTTCGAGCGCGCAGGCCAGCGCCTGCGGCGCGGCGACGGTGGCCTGCGCGATGCGCGTGGCCGGACGCGAGCGCAGGTAGTAAGTGGTCTTCAGGCCCTGCTTCCAGGCGTACATGTACATCGAGGACAGCGCACCCAGGTTGGGCGTGGCCATGAACAGGTTCAGCGACTGGCTCTGGTCGATCCAGGCGCCGCGCGCGCTGGCGAGGTCGATCAGCGCCTTCTGCGGCAGCTCCCAGACCGTGCGGTAGATGCGGCGCAGCGGCTCGGGGATCGCCTCGATGCCCTGGATGGAACCTTCGGCGCGCTTGATCGCCTCGCGCAGCTCGGCCGTCCACAGGCCCAGTTGCTTCAGCTCCTCGACCAGATAACGGTTGACCACCAGGAAGTCGCCGGAAAGCGTCTCGCGCTTGAACAGGTTGCTGATCTGCGGCTCGATGCACTCGTAGCAGCCGGCGATCGAGGCGATGGTGGCGGTGGGCGCAATGGCGATCAGCAGGCTGTTGCGCAGGCCGTGCTGGCGGATGCGCGCGCGCAGCGCCTCCCAGCGTTCGGCGTCGTGGGGTCCGGCCTCCGGCCAGTGGTCGAATTGCAGCACACCGCTGGCCGCGCGCGTTTCCGCGAACGACGCGTGCGCACCCAGCTGTTCGGCCAGCGCGCAGGAGGTGTCCAGCGCGTGGAAGTAGATCTCCTCGGCTACGCGCGTGGACAACGCCAGCGCCTCGGGTCCATCGAACGGAAGGCGCAGGCGGAAGAAAACATCCTGCAGTCCCATCACGCCCAGGCCCACCGGTCGCCAGCGCGCGTTGCTGCGGCGCGCGCCCTCGATCGGGTAGTAGTTGCGGTCGATCACGCGATCGAGCTGGCGCACCGCCAGCCGCACGGTGGCGGCCAGCTTCTCGAAATCGACGCCGCCGCCGTCCACGTGCCGTGCCAGGTTGATCGAGGCCAGGTTGCACACCGCGGTTTCATCCTCGTGGCCGACCTCGAGGATCTCGGTGCACAAGTTGGACAGGTGCACCACGTTACCGGGCCGGGCGGCCTGGTTGCAGGTGGCGTTGCTACGGTCCTTGAAGGTGAACCAGCCGTTGCCGGTTTCGGCCAGGGTCTTGAGCATGCGCGTGTACAGCGCGCGCGCCGGCAGCTGGCGCTTGCCGAGGCCACGCGCCTCGGCGGCGGCGTAGGCACGCTCGAAGTCCTCGCCCCACAAATCGGGCAGCTCGGGCACATCCTTGGGGTCGAACAGCGTCCACGCCGCATCCTGTTCGACGCGGCGCATGAACAGATCGGGGATCCAGTTGGCGAGATTGAGGTTGTAGGTGCGCCGCGCCGCGTCGCCGGTGTTGTCGCGCAGCTCCAGGAAATCCTCGATGTCGGCATGCCAGGGTTCGAGATACACACAGCAGGCACCCTTGCGCTTGCCGCCCTGGTTGACCGCGGCCACCGAGGCGTCGAGCGTTTTCAGCCACGGCACGACGCCGTTGGATTTGCCGTTGGTGCCGCGGATCAGCGAGCCCTGCGCGCGGATGCGCGTGTACGACAGGCCAATGCCGCCGGCGAACTTGCTGAGCTTGGCCACATCGCCGTAACGCGCATAGATCGCCTCCAGCGAGTCGCTGGGCGAATCCAGCAGATAGCACGAGGACATCTGCTCGTGACGGGTGCCGGCGTTGAACAGCGTCGGGCTGCTGGGCAGGTAATCCAGCGCGGCCAGCGCGCAATACAACCGCAGAGTCTCGCCGATTTCGTCGCCGCCCAGCGCGCAGGCGATGCGCATGAAGAAGTACTGCGGTGTTTCCAGTACCGCGCGCGTCTGCGGATGGCGCAGCAGGTAGCGGTCGTACAGCGTGCGCAGGCCGAAATACTCGAAGCGCTGGGTGGCGGCATCGTCGATGGCATCGTCCAGCTTGCGCGCGTGCGCGACTACGAAGTCATGCACGCGCGCGTTGATCAGCCCCACCTGCGCGCCACGCGCGATGGCCTGCGAGAACGCCTGGATGTCCTGCCCGCGCACTTCCTTGGCGATCACCTGCGCCAGCAGGCGCGCGGCCAACAGGCCGTACTCGGGTTCCTCGGCGGTCAGCGCGGCGGCGGTG
>JAJXYE010000021.1 GCA_021780735.1 Pseudomonadota bacterium
TCGTACCAAGCTGGAAATGATTCCCACCGTGGCCGAGGCGGACGTGGATCTGGTGTTCGATCCGCCTTGGAGCCATTCGATGATGTCCGATGCGGCCAAGCTCGAAACCGGCATGCTCTGAATCCAATGCTGCGGCACCACTTCGATTGCGCGTTACGCAAGATAGTGCGAAAGCATTGATTTCCCGCGCTCCTGGGCCGCATGAAATTGCGACCGGCTGGGCGCGTCCGGTGCACTGCCCTGGACAGGCGGAAAGCCATATTTGGCGGCATATGCGCTGTGACTGCGCCGGCTGACCTGTCGGCAACCTTGATCCGCGTACCTGTGACTGCGGTCACTTGGCGTAGGAAAAAGTCAGATTGTCACGCTTATTCGCAAGTAATAACGTCCATCAATCCGCTCTCTGGGAGGTTGGCGGATGATCCTCTTGGCGACGTGATCGTCGCCCTGCAATGACGCGTCCAGGCGCTGCCACGCACGGAGTGCAACGGGGAGGCAGCCGGGACGGGGCGTACCAGGGATCGCTGGACAGCTGACAAATCATGGGCCGTGTCCTGCACGGCAATTCTCGAATGGGGCTTCGTAGCCGCATAGGGCTCGTTTGTCCCGAATCCTGTCACAGGAGTCTTTCCATAATGCCCAACCATTTCCGTCTGAAGCTGCTGGTCGCCGCGATTGGCATGGTGACTGCGTCGGCAGCCACCGCGGCGAATACGCAAACCCTGCATGCGCAGAACCTCGGTGCAGTACCGGCCAGCTCGCTTGCCGCGAAGCTCGATCTGGGCCCGGACATGTCGCTGGCAGCGCGCAGTTCGGTCGACGTCGCTGGCGGTCATCGCGTCGTGCGCCAGCAGCAGATGTACCGTGGCGTGCCAGTCTACGGTCGCAGCATCGCGGTGCATGAGGACGCGCAGGGACGAGCCTTGCGCGCCACCGGAGAGCTGATGCGGAACGACCAGGTCGGGCTGGCCTCGGTGCTTCCCAAGGTGACCCCGGGGCGCGCGCTCATGGCGCTCATGGCGCACGCGCACACCAGCCTGATCGGTGGTGCCAGGATCGAGAATCAGCGGACTGACCTGTTCGTGTTCCCGCAGGAGAACGGCCCGGCCCGCCTGGTCTATCGCGTTTCCTATTTCGTCAACGGGGTCAACCCGAGTCGTCCCACCGCGATCATCGATGCGAACACCGGTGCGGTGATCGAGAGCTGGAACGGCCTGACCGATGCCAGCGCCAGCGGCCCCGGCGGCAACCAGAAAACCGGCCAGTACACCTACGGCACGGACTACGCTGCGCTCGACGTGACCCAGTCCGGCAGCACCTGCACGTTGCAGAACAGCAACGTCAAGACCTACAACCTCAACCACGGCACCAGCGGCGGTTCGGTGGTCAGCTTCACCTGCCCGAACAGCAATACCGACGCCACCAACGGCGCCTATTCGCCAGTCAACGACGCGCATCATTTCGGTGGGGTGGTACATGACATGTACAACGCCTACACCGGTGCGCCGCCGCTGAGCATCCAGCTGGTCATGAAGGTGCATTACAAGAGCAACTACGAGAACGCGTTCTGGGACGGTTCGGCGATGTATTTCGGCGACGGTGCCAGCACTTTCTATCCGCTGGTGTCGCTGGACGTGACCAGCCACGAGATCAGCCATGGCTATACCGAGCAGAATTCCGGCCTGCAGTACAGCGGCCAGTCCGGCGGCATGAACGAGGCATATTCCGATATCGCCGGAGAGGCGGCTGAATACTTCGATCGTGGTGCGGCGGATTTCCTGGTCGGGCGCGACATCGTCAAGACCAGCGCAGGCATAGGTGATGCGCTGCGCTACATGTGCAACCCGCCGCAGGACGGCGGCTCGATCGACAACGCGGCGAACTACAACTCTGGTCTCGATGTGCATTATTCGAGCGGCGTCTACAACAAGTCGTTCTGCCTGCTGGCCAAGACCAGTGGCTGGAACGTCAAGAAGGCGTTCCAGGTCTATGCGCTGGCGAACAAGTCCTACTGGACGGCTACCTCGACCTTCAACTCCGGAGCCTGCGGCGTGGAGTCGGCGGCGACCGACCTGGGCTACAGCGCCAGCGACGTGATCGCCGCATTCAGCGGTGTGGGCGTGACCTGCCCGGGTACCGGTGGCGGCGGTGGCGGCGGCGGTACCACCGAATTGCAGAACAATGTCGGTGTCAGCGGTGTGGCGGCCGCGACCGGCGCCGACAACGACTACTTCATCACGGTGCCGGCTGGAGCCAGCAACCTGGTGATGTCGATCTCCGGTGGCAGCGGAGATGCGGATCTCTACACCCGGTTCGGTAGCGCGCCCACCACCAGCAGCTACGACTGCCGTCCCTACAAGAGCGGCAACTCCGAAAGCTGCACCGTGGCCGCGCCTGCAGCAGGCAAGTATTACCTGAAGGTGCATGGCTACGCGGCCTACTCCGGCGTGACCGTCACGGCTTCCTACAGCACCGGCGGTGGCGGCGGCGGTGGCAGTGATCTGCAGAACGGTGTGCCGGTTACTGGCCTGGCTGGCGCCAAGAGCCAGGAGCTGAGCTACACCGTTACGGTGCCGTCGGGCAGCAGCCTGTCCATTGCGATTTCCGGTGGCAGCGGAGATGCGGATCTGTATGTGAAGAAGGGTTCCGCCCCGACCACCAGCAGCTACGACTGCCGCCCTTACAAGACCGGCAACAGCGAGACCTGCTCTTTCAGCGGAGCCTCGGGCACGTACTACATCAAGCTGCGTGGATACACGGCGTTCTCGGGCGTCTCGTTGAAGGCTACCTGGTAGTCCCACGAGTGGGTCAGGGATGATCCGCTGAGGTTCAAACGGAGCTGTTGCCACAGCACGGGCCCGATCGGACGATCGGGCCCGTCTTGCTGAAGTGGCTGACCGATTCGACGGCGGGCCGGTCAGGCCTGATCAATCGGGTCGGGCGACCAGACGGCTCTGGCGCGTTTGCAGTGCGCGCTGATAAAGACGAATGTCGGCGGCGTGGAATTCTCGCACGCGATCCAGCAGGGCGGGATCGGGCGGCTGGCGGGCGGGGTCGGAAACGGTGGCGTTCTCGCGCCGCGGTTCCAGCGTGGTTGCCAGATAGCGACGTGAGAATTCCCCCAGGTCATCGGCGTAATGCTCGCTGATCCCGATGAAGGCGAACTTTTCCAGCGGAAAGCCCCACAGGTACTGGGTATAGATGTTGCGGAACTGTTCGCTGAGGCAGAACTGTTCCAGCGTCCAGCCTTCCTCGATCACCTGGCGATGATGCGGCGCCGAGGTGGCAGGGTCATAGCTGTTCTGCCAGTAGAAGTAGTGGGAGATCAGGCGCGCTACAGGCTCGCGCATCCACGTGACGAAGGTGAGTTCGCGCCGCGCATCGAGCAGCAGATACTTCAGCGGCAGGAAGTGTCCATGTACGCAATCGACGCCATCCAGTCCCGCTTCGCCGATGTCCAGCGCGGCATGCAGGGCCTCCCTGCAGCGAACCGCGACCGGCTTGCTGATTGCCTGGTCGGCATAGTCGCCGCGATAGCGATCGCCGAAATGCTGCTGCAGCGACGTCGCAAAGCTGGTGCCGGCGGTTTTCGGCAAATGCAATGAAATGATCGTCATGACGGCCTTGCGCGCCCGCGGGCAATCCCGAGCCGTTCCATCAGGCGGCCGCTGTTTCATGAGCCAGCGCTCGAGCCAGCCGATGCGCTGGCATTTTCGCTGTCATGGCCGATTTCCGGAGTGTGGCTGGCATCCGCCTCATCTCAGTTGGCGGCTTCCTCGAAGCGATTCGCATCGCGGTTCTTGCGAACCTTTGCCGGATCCCACACGCGGCCATTCATGGTGATGTAGACGCCATCGGGCAGGGTCTGCACCGCGGCGACAGCGCAGCCAATGTTGAATACCGCATCCGATCCCTGAAAGCGCGCAGGATTCAGCGCGCCGGTCAACACGATCACCTTGCCCTCGATCCCGGCCAGTGCCCGCGCGGTCTCCACCATGGTGTCGGTGCCGTGTGTGATCAGCACGTGGCGATGAGGCTGCGCCTCGATCGTCGAGCGCACCAGCGCGCGGTCGTCGGCACCCATGTGCAGGCTGTCCTTGCGCAGGATCGGGATCACATCGAAATCGAACGCCACGCCGAGCTGGCCGAGGATTTCGCCGATCTGCGGTGCACCGATCTTGTAGTCCGATTTGTCGTCGAAGTAGATCTTGTCGATGGTGCCGCCGGTAGTGACGATGGTCAGATGCTGCATGGGGTTGGCCGAGGTGGGAATTGCGCCATTTTAGCCCGAGCGCTCCCGCCGTGCGCGCTAACCCAGCAGCAGCGCCGCGTTGTCCGCGTCGGGGGTCAGCAGACGATCCAGTCCGTGACTGACGAACCGCTGCAGGGCGGCAGCCGCGCGCAAATCGCCGTATCGGCGCGACCATTCGGCCTGACGCACCAGCAGGGCCGCTGCGGAACAGCGTGCCAGGGTGAAGGCCAGGCCGCGCGCACCAGCCTCCAACGCGTCGCGCTGGCCGCCGTATTGCTCCAGCCAGTGTGCTGAAACGTCCAGCGTGGAGCGGATCAGGGCGACGGGGTGGCTGTCGCCGTGGCCTCCAAGCCAGCCGTCAAGCGTTGAACGCAAGGCGGCAAAGCTGTCGCCGGCCAGTGCGCGCAGGCTGTCGAGCGAAAGCACGTTGGTGGTGCCTTCCCAGATCGCGTAGACCTGCGCATCGCGCAGCAATTGCGGCAGGCCGGTGTCCTCGATGTAGCCGGCGCCGCCGAAGCACTCCAGCGCTTCGGAGCAGATCTTCACAGCCAGCTTGCCGGTCCACAGCTTGGCCAACGGCGTGAGCAGTCGCAGTGCGGCTGTTTCCTCGGAGGTGGCCACGCCATGTTCGACGCGGCCCAGCAGGTGCGCTACCTCGAAGGCCAGCGCGAAGGCGCCTTCGAATTCCGCCTGCATGTCCGCCAGCGTCTGCGCGTGCAGCGGCTGCTCGATCAGCAGTCGTCCGAATGCCTGCCGCCGTGTCGCATAGTCGCGCGCCAGGGCGACCGCGCGTGCCATGCTGGCGACCGCGCAGATCGCATTCCATGTGCGTGTGACATTCAGCATCGGCGCCACCTGGCGCACCCCATGGGCGAGCTCGCCCAGCGGCCAGGCGGGCAGGCCATCGAGGTGGATTTCGGCAGTGGGCAGCTCGTGCGTGCCGAGCTTGTCTTTCAGCCGATCGATGATCAACTGCGGCTTGCGTTGCGCGCCGTCCATCGTTTCGACATAGAACAACGCCAGTGCACTGGTGCCGGAGCCCGCACCTTCGGGACGGGCCAGCGCGAGTGCGGCCTCGCCGACCACGGCCGAGCTGAACCATTTCCGTCCATACAGTCGCCACTGACCTTCAGCATCCTGTCGCGCCATTGTTTCGGTGCCGCCCACATCCGAACCGCCGGTGTTTTCGGTCATCCACTGGCCACTGAGCCAGAACAGCGCCGGCTCGCGGCTGAGGAAGTGCGGCAGCGCGCGCCCGATCAGCGCCTGGTTGCCGGACGCCTTGAGCGCCGTGGCCGCGCCGTCGGTCATCGCCAGCGGACAGGTATAGAACTCACTGGCCAGGTGATAGAGGTAGACGCGGGCGAACTCCTCCAGCCGGCCGTGCGCGTTGTCGCCATGGCCGGCGGCGAGTACCGCATGCCGCGTGGTCATCGTCGCGCCTTCGTTCCAGGCTGAAGTCAGTTCCATGCGGTCGACTCGGTGGCCCCAGGCGTCCCATTGGGTCAGCAACGGCTTGCGTCGGGTGCAGCTGGTGACGCGCTGCCAGGCAACCTGTGCGTAGTCGCCCAGCGCATCGAGATCGACATCGAGCGCTGCACGTCGTTCCGCCGGCAGCACGCGATCGAGCAGGCTCTGCAGCAGCCGATCACTGCGATAGGGGTGGGCAAGTTGCGGGGCATCCTGCGTGAAGGCCATGGCACGCTCGCAAAGGTGGATCTGGGATCTCGAGTATAGGCAGCCGGCAAGCCTGCCGCAGCGGGGCTGTCCCGATGATGACGTCCGCCGGTTGGCGGGAGATGCCATCACGCGCCCATGACAAAAACGGGCAGGATCAACCTGGTTCGCTTTCCGTGAGCCGCATGCACATCCGCCGAGACAATCTTGCCGGCAACGAGGTCATCGACCTTCTGCGCGAGCATCTGCATTCGATGACGCTCCATTCGCCGTCGGCGAGCATCCATGCGCTCGATGTCGAGGCATTGCGCCAGCCGCAGATCAGCTTCTGGACGGCCTGGCATGGCGGTGAGCTGCCTGGTTGCGGCGCACTGAAGCAACTCGATGCGCAGCATGCCGAGATCAGGTCGATGCGCACCGCATCGCGACATCGGCGCAAGGGCGTGGCTGCGGCGATGCTGGAGCACCTGCTGCAGAAGTCGCGCCAGGGCGGCTATCGGCGGCTGAGCCTGGAGACGGGCTCGGCTGGGGCGTTCACCTCGGCACACCGGCTTTACGCGCGGTTCGGATTCACCTTTTGCGAACCGTTTGCCGACTATATCGAAGACCCATGCAGCGTCTGCATGAGTCGCCAGATCCAGTAGCCGGCCAGCCTGCGGACGGAAGATCATCGGCCATGCAGCACCTCAAGCGGCAACACCGCTCGGCTTTGCCCGCCGTGCATGCTGTAATCCGCTCATGCGGCAGCTTCTGGACAACGTCTTCTGGCACGCACTGAGCGGGCGACAGTCGGCCTTTGCTGCGGGTGTCGACGGCGCACGCCGCTATGCGCCGGGGTTGTCGCCGATCGCAGGTTTTGCCGATGCGCAGCGACCTGATCTGGACGCATTGACGCCTTTCTGCGCGCCAGACGAGTTGCTCTATACCGATGGCTGGTCGGGATCGGTAACGGCCGGCTGGCAGGTCATGCTGGAGTCCACCATGTTCAAGATGGTGTGGGCAGGCGAGCTGCCCGCCGTCGACGCGGCGCCGGAGGCCTTGCCGCTTGGCCCGGAGCACGTCGAACAGGCGCTGGAGCTGGTCGCGCTGACCCACCCCGGCCCGTTCGGGCCGCGCACGATCGAACTCGGCGATTACTTCGGCCTGTTCGACGGATCACGACTGATCGCGATGGCCGGCGAGCGAGCCTGTGCCGGCATGCTGCGCGAAGTCAGCGGCATCTGCACTCATCCGCAAGCGCAGGGACATGGCCTGGCTCGCCGGCTCACCGCCAAGCTGGTTCGGCGTCAAATGTTGCGCGGCGAAACCCCCTTCCTGCATGTCATGCGCAGCAACGAAGGCGCCCGTGCGCTGTATCGGCGCATGGGCTTTGTCGAGTATCGCGAATCGGTGGTGCGGGTGATCCGTAGGAGCTGAGCCGCATGCAGGCCTCAACGCGGAGCAGAGGGTGGCCGCCGCCTGACGCCTGCACCCAGCATCACAATCAAGCCGACGGTCAGGACTATTTCCGTCAGCGCGAGCCAGAGCTCACCGGACGAACTCCATGCCTCGGCCACGCCGTGGCAAAAATAGAACAGGCTCAGGATGCCGACCCACAGCAGCGCGCGCCGCACATCGCGTATGGCCAGCAGGGGCAGCAGCAGCGGCACGGTGGTGAAGGCCAGCACCAGCCACACCGGCATCTGTCGGGCGGGGAACAGCAGGCCGTGCCAGAGCAGTTGCAGCAATAGCAGCAGCGCCCATGCAACCAGGCCCACGCGGTAGACCGTCAGAATCGGTGCGCGCACGGTACTGCTCATGCCTTCTGCGCCAATCGGTGGGCGGCCTCGGCCAGCCGACGGCCCAGTGCCCGCGCCAGTTCGCGTTCGTGATCGCTGATCGGGTTGTCCCCCTTGGTGCCGGCAAGATGACTGGCTCCGTACGGGGTGCCGCCGCTCTGGGTACTGCTCAGCGCCGGCTCGGTATACGGTACGCCCAGCAGCAGCATGCCGTGATGCAGCAGCGGCAGGGCCATGCTCAGCAGGGTGGACTCCTGGCCGCCATGCATCGTGCTGGTCGAGGTGAACAGTGCAGCCGGCTTGCCGACCAGGGCGCCGCTGGCCCACTCGGCACCGGTCGAGTCGAGGAAATATTTCAGCGGTGCGGCCATGTTGCCGAAGCGTGTCGGGCTGCCCATGGCGAGACCGGCGCAGTCCGCCAGATCCTGCGTTGTGGCATAGGGCGCACCGTCTTCCGGCTCAGGGGGCTGGGCGACCTCGGTCACTGGCGCCACCGGTGGCACCTGGCGCAGCCGTGCGTGCATCCCGGGAACCTCCTCGATGCCGCGGGCGATCAACCGTGCAAGTTGGGCCGTGTGGCCGCTGCGGCTGTAGTAGAGAACGAGGATGTCGTGGTTCATGCGCTTCGGTTCGTGTGTTTGAGGCATTGACGGGCAATACGCTAGTGTACCGGCCGATACCCACGATGTTGGTCGCCGGCATCCCGTCGCCGCCAATGAGGATAGCCATGGTCAGGCGTTTCAATCGCGAACGAACGCGCCATTTCAACCGCTTCATATGGCAGCGCTTCATCGACGACAAGTGTTTCGAGACGGCCGGTGCGCTGTCGTATACGACACTGGTCTCGCTGGTACCGTTGACCGTGGCGGTGTTTGCGATGTTCGCGGTATTTCCGGCGTTCGCCCAGGCGCGCATCACCCTGGTCGATTTCGTCTTCAACAATTTCGTGCCGGCGGCCGGCGAGAAGGTGCAGGCCACCATCCAGAGCTTCGCCGACAACGCCAAGGGGCTGACGGGCATCAGCATCCTGGTGATGCTGTTCAGCGCTTTGTCAATGATGATCAGCATCGAGGATCGGCTGAACCGGATCTGGCGGGTACACCAGCCACGTGGCTGGGGTTCGCGCCTGTTGCTGTACTGGGCGGCACTGACCCTGGGTCCGATCCTCGTGGGTGGTGGCATTGTGGCGAGTTCGTACGTCACCGCGATGCCCTTGCTTAGCGTGGCGTCGGACCAGATCCATACGCTGGGCCTCAGTCTGCTGACGACGCTGCCGTTCGTGGTGACGTTTTTCACCCTGTGGTTGATGTACGCGGTGATTCCCAATACCCGGGTGTCGCGCCGGGACGCGGCGATCGGCGCGTTGCTTGGCGCGGTGCTGTTCGAGATGGCGCGCTGGGGGTTTGGCCAGTTCGTCAGTCATGCCAACAACTACCAGCAGATCTACGGCGCGCTGGCCACGATTCCGATCTTTCTGCTGTGGATCTACCTGTCGTGGGTGGTCGTGATCCTGGCCGCGTCGATCGCCGCTTCGATCTCTGCGTTCGAGTACCACCCGCCGACCGAGACGCTGCCCGAGGGTGCCGAGTTCCTCGGCCTGCTGGTGGTGTTGCACCAATTCGTCGACGCGCAGCGCAGCGGCAGGTGCATCGATCCGGCTACCGTGCGACTGCGCGCCCCCTACCTGCGTACTGCAGCGATCGATCGCTATTTCGAGGATCTGCAGCGAGCCGACCTGATCCAGCGCGGCGAGGTGGGTTGGCTGCTCAGTCGCAGCCTGGACAGCACCGACCTGCTGCGCGTATACCGCTGTACCCATTACCGTCTGCCGCTGCAGCCGGTCGAAGAGGCCGCGTCGCTGGGCATCGAACTGCCGGCGGAGCTGGTGGCGTTGCTGGGCGAACTGGCCGCGTTGCTGCAGCTCAAGCTCGGCAGCCGGCTCGACCAGATCTATCCAGCCAATGCGACCACCGATCCCGAGGAACTGCCTGCATGAGCTTGCCGCACCGACGATTCTTGAGCCTTGCCTCGCTTGCCCTGGCACTCGTTGGCCTTGCGCCGGCATACGCCGCGATGCCGGCCCGGCCAACCCTGCAGGTGACTACCCTGGAGGGCAAGAGCTATGACCTGGCCAGTCAGCGTGGGCACTGGGTGATCGTCAACTTCTGGGCCACCTGGTGTGTGCCATGCATCAAGGAGATGCCGGATATATCCAGATTCGTCGCCACCCACAAGAACGTCAGTGCGATCGGACTGGCATACGACGACAGCGCCCCCGCCGACATCAAGGCCTTCGTGGCGAAGCATCCGGTGGTCTATCCGATCGCCCAGGTGACCCTGGACAAGCCACCGAAGGATTTCGACGCGCCACTCGGACTGCCGACCACCTATGTGATCGACCCGCAGGGCAGGCTGGCCAGGACATTGGTCGGCCCGGTGAATGCCGCAGTGCTGAGTGCGGTGATTGGCGGCCAGTGATGACTACAGCGCGTTTCATCATCAGCGGCAGGATACAGGGTGTGTTCTTTCGTGCCAGCGCCCGTGAACAGGCGCTGGCACTGGGTCTGACCGGTCACGCCATCAACCTGGACGATGGCCGGGTCGAGGTGCTGGCCAGCGGCGCCGGTGAGGCGATTGATACGCTGGAGGCCTGGCTGCACCAGGGTTCTCCGGCAGCGAGAGTGGACAAGGTTTTTCGCGAAAATCTCGCCGAGCAGGATCTGTCCGGTTTCATCACCGGTTGATTCTCAGAACATATCCGGCACCCACAACGCCTTGTCGGTGACCTTCTCGATTTTCGGTTTTCCCTTGAGCCTGGGCAGCTTGATTCCCGGAATCGGCTCCTCGTGCAGCGCGACGTGGTCGAGCAGATGGCGGATCAGGTTAATCCGGCCGCGCTTCTGGTCGTTGTAGTCGACCACGAACCAGGGCGCGCTTTCGCGATGGGTGTGCTCGATCATCTTGTCGCGCAACTTGCCCATCTCCGCATATTTGGTGCGGGCGACCAGGTCGACCGGCGAAAGCTTCCAGCGCTTGAGCGGGTCGTCGGCGCGTTCGGCGAAGCGCTTTTCCTGCTCGTCCTGATCCACCGCCAGCCAGTATTTGAGCAGGATGATGCCGTCGTCGGTGAGCAGTTGCTCGAATGCGGGCACGGCATCGAGGAACGCCGCGTACTCGGCCGTGCTGCAAAAACCCATGGCCGGCTCGACCACGGCCCGGTTGTACCAGCTGCGGTCGAACAGCACGAACTCGCCCGCGCCCGGCAGGTGCGCCACATAGCGCTGGAAATACCACTGCCCGGCCTCGGTGTCGCTGGGCTTGGGC
>JAJXYE010000250.1 GCA_021780735.1 Pseudomonadota bacterium
GCAAGTTGTTCATGATCTACTTCGCTCTCGGGGTTGCCACCGGACTGACCATGGAATTTCAGTTCGGCACGAACTGGTCGTTCTATTCCAGCTTCGTCGGCGACATCTTCGGTGCGCCGCTGGCTATCGAAGGTCTGATGGCGTTCTTCATGGAGTCGACGTTCGTCGGCCTGATGGTGTTCGGCTGGCAGCGCCTGTCCAAGGGGCAGCACCTGGCGGTTACCTGGCTGGTGGCACTGGCCTCGAACCTCTCGGCGCTGTGGATTCTGGTGGCCAACGGGTTCATGCAGGACCCCACGGGTGCAACCTTCGATCCGGTCACGATGCGCATGCACCTGACCAGCTTTCAGGATCTGATTTTCAGCCCCGACGCGCAGTCGAAGTTCGTTCACACCAGCATCGCCGGGTACGTCACTGGGGCGATGTTCGTCGCCGGTGTGAGCGCCTTCTACATGCTGCGCAAGCGGCATCTAGGTCTGGCGAAGCGATCCTTCCGCATCGCGGTGCTGTTCGGTGTGCTCGCCACGATCGGTGTGGTCACGCTGGGCGATGCGCTGGGGTTCGTCGATGCCAAAGCGCAGCCGACCAAGCTTGCCGCTATGGAGGCGCTCTGGCACCCGGAGCCCGCGCCTATGCCGTTCAACCTGATCGCCTTCCCCAGTCAGGCCGAGCAGCGGAACCTCGGTGCCGTGCGGGTGCCTGGGGTGCTGTCGCTGCTGGTCACGCACTCGTTGGACGGCACGGTGGCGGATATCACGACGCTCGAGCAGGAGGCGCAGCAGAAGATCGAGAACGGAATCCCGGCCGTGCAGGCGTTGAAGACGCTCTCGCACAATCCGCAGGATCCCGCCGCGCTGGCGCAGTTCGATGCGCATCAGGCGGACCTCGGCTACGGATTTCTGGTGCAGCGCTATGCACCTCATTTGAGCCAGGTGACACCGGCCGATATCGAGGCGGCGGCGAAGGACTCGATTCCGCCGGTGGCCGGAGTGTTCTGGTCGTTCCGCATCATGGTGGGTCTGGGACTGCTGATGCTCGCGTTTTTCGTGCTGAGCACGCTGTACTCGCTGCGCAACAAGATCGAGCGCAAGACCTGGGTGCTCAAGGTGGCCGTGTGGATGATTCCGGTGCCGTTTCTCGCCGACGAGGCGGGATGGCTGGTGGCCGAGCTCGGTCGTCAGCCCTGGACGGTCTACGGGGTGCTGCCGACCTGGATGAGTGCATCGACGCACAGCGTCGGCTACATGGCCTTCTCCCTGATCGGCTTCGTGACGTTGTACTCGGCGTTCATCGTGGTGGAGATGTACCTGATGGTCCGGGCCATCCGCATCGGTCCTGCCGAGCATGGCGGCTCCGGCGGCGGGCAGGCGCAGCCGCGTCCGACGCTCGCGCCTCGAGCCGTTCCGGCCGCGCCGTACGGCAGCAAGTGGGAGGGCTGAGTCATGCACACATTCGCAATTGCGCAGGTCATCTGGTGGCTGCTGCTCGGCGTGCTGCTCATGGGGCTCGCGGTCATGGTCGGCATGGACATGGGCGTCGGCGCGATCCTGCGCTACGTGGGACGCACCGATGCGGAGCGGCGCGTGGCGCTGAATGTCATCGGGCCGCACTGGGACGGCAATCAGGTCTGGTTCATCCTGGGGGGCGGCGCGATCTTTGCGGCCTTCCCGCTGATCTACGCGACCGCGTTTTCCGGTTTCTACGTGGTGATGCTGCTGCTGCTCTGGACGATGATCATGCGGCCGATCGGCTTCGAGTACCGCAGCCGCATGCAGCAGCCGGCGTGGCGGAACGTCTGGGACTGGACGCTGTTCGTCAGTGGCGCGGTGCCGATGATCGTGTTCGGCGCGGCCTTCGGCAACCTGTTCCGCGGCGTGCCATTTCACTTCGACTGGGACATGACCTCGTACTACACCGGCAGCTTCCTCGGATTGCTCAATCCGTTCGCCGTCATGACCGGGGTGCTGTCGCTGTCCCTCGCAGCGATGATGGGATCGTTGACCATCATGAACGGCGCCGAGGGCGCGATGCATCAGCGCGCGCGGGGATTGGCACAGGTGGCGGGGCTCGCAGCGATGGCGCTGTTTGCCGTTGGCGGGCTCTGGGTGCGCGCGCTGCCCGGTTATGAGCTGCTCAGCGGTCCGGGTGCCGGCGTGCCGCAGACGCCGCTGCAGCAGACAGTCGGCGTCGGCGGTAGCTGGCTGCACAACTTCGGCGTGCATCCTCTGCTGTGGCTGCTGCCTCTGCTCGGCTTCGCCGGAATGATCGGGGCGGTGTTGTCGGCGCGCGCGGGACGTTCGCATCTGGGCTGGTGGCTGGGTGCCGGTGCGTGGATCGGCGTCATCGGCACGGCCGGTTCCGCGCTGTTTCCTTTCATGCTGCCCTCGAGCAGCGATCCGTCGATGAGTCTCACGGTGTGGAACTCCAGCTCGAGCAAACTGACGTTGCTGTGGATGATCGGCTTCGCTGCGGTGTTTGTGCCGCTCATCTTGTGGTACACCAGCTGGGCATTCTGGGTGATGCGCGGCAAGATCACCCCCGAGATGGTCGCGAGCGACGATCACGCTTACTGAGGGCACCAAGATGCGCAGCTTTTTGTACTTTGTCCTGTTTCTTCTGATCGCCATCATCATTACGGTGCTCGCTGCGATC
>JAJXYE010000094.1 GCA_021780735.1 Pseudomonadota bacterium
GGTGTTGCCGACGGCATCGAGCGGATCGGTGACACCGCGAACTTCCGGCGGCAGGTCCGCCATCTCGGCGATGCCACCGGCGTTGTCGGTGATCGGGCCGTAGGCATCCAGTGCCACGATCATGCCGGCCATCGACAGCATCGCCGTTGCCGCGACCGCAATGCCGTACAGGCCACCCAGGGCATACGCGGCCCAGATCGCGGCGCATACCGCGATCACCGGCCAGGCGGTGGATTTCATCGACACGCCGAGACCGGCGATGATGTTGGTGCCGTGGCCGGTGGTCGAGGCCGCCGCGATGTGCCGCACCGGCTTGAACTGGGTGCCGGTGTAGTACTCGGTGATCCACACGATCGCGCCGGTCAGCGCCAACCCGATCAGGGTGCAGCCCCACAGGTTCACCGCACCGTGGCTGAAGTCGGGCATCAAGCGGATGGTGATCGGGTAGAAGGCTGCGGCAGCCAGCACCGCGGAGACAACCACACCCTTGTACAGCGCGCCCATGATCGAGCCGCCTTCCTTTACCTTGACGAACAGCGTGCCGATGATCGAGGCGATGATCGACACCCCGCCCAGCAGCAAGGGATACAGCACGGCGTTGGCGCCGACTTCGCTGACCATCAGGCTGCCCAGCAGCATGGTCGCGATCACGGTAACCGCATAGGTCTCGAACAGGTCGGCGGCCATGCCGGCGCAATCGCCCACGTTGTCGCCTACGTTGTCGGCGATCACGGCCGGATTGCGCGGGTCATCCTCGGGAATGCCGGCCTCGACCTTGCCGACCAGGTCCGCACCCACGTCGGCGCCCTTGGTAAAGATGCCGCCACCCAGACGCGCGAAGATCGAGATCAGCGAGCTGCCGAAGGCGAAGCCGACCAGCGCATGCAGGCCTGCTTCGCCGGTGATGCCCATGCGGTTGAGCACCAGCCAGTAGCCGGCAACCCCGAGCAGGGCCAGGCCCACCACCAGCATGCCGGTGATGGCGCCGCCGCGGAAAGCCACGTCCATCGCCGGGCTGAGGCCGCGCCGTGCCGCTTCGGCGGTACGTACATTGGCGCGAACCGACACATTCATGCCGATGTAGCCGGCAGCACCGGACAGAAAGGCACCCAACAAAAAGCCCACTGCAGTGGGCCAGTTGAGGAAGAATCCGATCAGCAGCAGCAACACCAGGCCAACCATGCCGATGGTGGTGTATTGACGATTCAAGTAGGCGCGCGCGCCTTCCTGGATGGCCGCGGCGATTTCCTGCATCCGCTCATTGCCTGGCGATTGCGCCAGGATCCAGCGCGAAGAGATCGCGCCATACAAGACCGCCACGACGGCACACGCCAGAACGATCCACCAGCCATACTGCTGCAGCATCGGAGCCTCCCCATGGGTTGTAAGTCGCCGTCCGGAACGGGCGGTTCCCACGAGTATAGGCAGACGTTGTTGCACAGTCTGTTGTGCGGCGCAGCGCGGGATAATTCTTGTGCTTGCGCGGCGTCAACTCGCCGACTCCGGGGTGCGGGTTCCCTGGTGCCAGTTCGATATCTTCGCGAGGCTTGCCTGCGCGATCGCAGGCAAGCCTCGCCTACCGCAGGTAGAGTCGCTCGACGTCATCGCGTCGGCATAGCTGGGTGCCGGCGGCGAGCAAAGCCGCGGTGCCCGCCGCGATGCCGAATCGCACCGCCTCTCTCAGCGAAGAGCCACGTACCAAGCCCACCAGGATGCCGGCCAGCATCGAGTCGCCTGCCCCTACCGCGCTTTTTGCGGTAACCGAGATGGCCGGCAAACGTTCGACCCCGTCCCTGCTGGCCAGGATGGCGCCCCTGGCACCGAGTGACACGACGGCTATCTCGCAGCGACCCTGTTCGATCAGCTCTCGGGCGGCCCGCTCCTCTTCGTGTTCGTCGTCGATCGGGCGGCCGACCAGACTCTCCAGTTCGCTGAGGCTCGGCTTCAGCAGATAGACGCCGGAACCGACGCTCTTGAGCGCCGCTCCGGAAGTATCCAGAACCAGGCGTTTTCCTTGCCGTCTGGCCAGTTCCGCGACACGGTTGTAGAAGTCCTCGGGAACACCCGGTGGAAGGCTGCCGCTGGCGACGATGCACGCAGCATCAGCCGCCGCGGCCGCCAATTCGTCGAGGCAGCGCTGCAGGTCGAGGCTGTCGATCGGGGGGCCCGGGAGAATGAAGCGATATTGCTTGCCGCTCTCGCGCTCGACGACATTCAGGCTCTCCCGCGTGAATCCCGCGATCGGTACAGCGGAGTGTCCGACACCCTCTTGATGCAGCAGATGACCAATCAATTGCCCCGCCGCGCCACCGGCCGGAAACACCGCCAGCGCATCGACACCAAGCGCATGAATTGCCCGGGCAACGTTGATCCCGCCACCGCCGGGGTCATAGCGTGGCGTGTCGCAGCGCAACTTCAGATCCGGGACGATCTGATCGGTCGATGTCGCGATGTCGAGTGCCGGATTCATCGTCAGGGTGATGATCCTCGTCATGCCAATCTCCGGGAGCAGAGGAGCCTTGAGCCAAGAGCCGGCAAAACCATCACGTGCGATGGAGCAGGAAGGTGAGGTGTCTTGCCGCGGATCGCTCAGCGCTCGAATGTGGGTAATTTCTTCGCCACAGCGGTGTTCTTCAGCCGTCCATATTTGGGCAGGCCGTCACGCCCATGTGGCGGGTGCGCCTGACCCTGAATCAAGGGCGCGAGATAGCGCCTCGCGGCGGTGGTGATGCCGAAGCCGTCGGGTGTGATGAAGCTCTTTGGCATTTTCTTTTCGCGGTTGGCGATCTTCGCCAGCGGCGCGGCTTCAACTTTCCAGCGGTATGGGGTGTCGGAGCTGCGCACGATCACCGGCATCACCGCGTTCATGCCTGCCAGTGCATAGCCCACTGCCGCCTTGCCGACAGCGTAAGCCTGTTCGGCGTCCACTGCAGAGGCGGCATGTCGCGCCGAGCGTTGCAGGTAGTCCGGCAGCGCCCAGTGGTACTTGTATCCGAGTTTTTCTTTCACCAGTGCCGCCAGTACGGGAGCGACGCCGCCGAGCTGGGCGTGCCCGAACGCATCGCGCGTGCCGGCCTCGGCGAGAAATTGCCCGGCCGCATTGCGAACGCCTTCGGAGGCGACCACGGTGCACCAGCCCACACGCTCCACCGTGGCCTTGACCCTGGCCAGGAAAGCAGCCTCGTCGAACGCGTTTTCCGGGAACAGGATGATGTGCGGCGGCGCATCGACACCTTCGCCGGCCAGGCCTGCGGCGGCGGCGATCCAGCCGGCGTGGCGGCCCATCACCTCGAGGATGAATACCTTGGTCGAAGTCTCGGCCATCGAGGCAACGTCGAGGCTGGCCTCCAGGGTGGAAATCGCGGTGTACTTCGCCACCGAGCCGAAGCCCGGGCAGCAGTCGGTCACGGCGAGGTCGTTGTCGACGGTCTTCGGCACGCCGATGCAGCGGATGTCGTAATTCATCGCCTTGCCGAGTTGCGAGATTTTCAACGCGGTATCGGCCGAGTCGTTGCCGCCGTTGTAGAGAAACCAGCGGATGTCATGCGCACGGAACACGTCGATCAGGCGGGCGTACTCGGCACGGTTGTCTTCCAGCGACTTCAGCTTGTAGCGGCATGAGCCGAACGCGCCGCCGGGCGTGTGACGCAACGCGGTGATCGCCGCCGCCGACTCCTTCGAGGTGTCGATCAGCTCCTCGCGCAGCGCGCCGAGGATGCCGTTGCGCGCGGCGTAGACCTTGACATCTTTGGCGCGGGCGGTCTCGATCACGCCAGCGGCAGAAGCGTTGATCACCGCGGTAACCCCACCGGACTGGGCGTAGAGCAGGTTGCCGGAGGGAGCGGTCGGACGTTGGCTGGGGCTCATGGAAATCCTCGATCTGGCGGCGGCACGGGGGGCGCTGGAAGGCAAACCTGTTTCGCAACAATCAGTTGGCGTCGGCTGGGGCATGCGGCTGTTTGACGGCATCGGGCGCAGCCGCTAATTTGACACTCAATTCTTGGGAATCAGCGGACCGCTGCAGTGTGCGGCAGTCCGGGGATCTTGTGGAGCATTATGCGACTCGTCCTACTTGGTGCGCCTGGCTCGGGCAAAGGCACGCAGGCTGCCCGGCTCAAAACCGAACTCGGCGTGCCGCATATTTCCACCGGCGACATGCTGCGCGCTGCAGTGGCTGCCGGTACCGCGATGGGGCTCAAGGCCAAGGCGGTGATGGATGCCGGCCAGCTGGTCTCGGACGACATCCTGCTCGGCATGCTGGAAGAGCGCCTGGTCCAGGACGACGCCAGATCCGGCTTCATCCTCGATGGCTACCCGCGCAATCTGGCCCAGGCCGATGCACTGGATCACCTGCTGGTGAAGATCGGCCAGCCGCTGGATGCGGTGGTGAAGCTCGATGTGCCGAATGAGGCGATCATCGGTCGCTGCGAGATCCGCTTCAAGGCCGAAGGACGCGCCGACGACAATCCGGATACGGTGCGCAAGCGACTGGCCATCTACGCTGAACAAACGGCGCCGGTCGCCGATTTCTACGCCCGCCGCGGCAAGCTGCAGGAGGTCGACGGCGTGGGTGAGTTGTCCGAAGTCACCGCCCGGGTCAAGCTGGCGTTGCAGAGCGAGTCGGCGGCCGCCGGCTGATCGCCTTCCGCCGCGGTTGCGGTGGTTGGCAAGGATTCTTACCGATGCGTCTGCATATCCTGGGTATCTGCGGCACCTTCATGGGGGGTGTCGCCGCGCTGGCGCGCGAAATGGGCCAGGCAGTCGAAGGTTCCGACGCCAACGTCTATCCACCGATGAGCAGCCAGCTCGAGGCGCTCGGCATCGAGCTGATGCGCGGCTATGCCGCGGAACATCTGCAGCCGGCCCGCGGGCGTGAGCAGCCAGATCTGGTGGTGGTCGGCAATGCGCTGAGCCGCGGCAATCCAGCGGTTGAATACATGCTCGATCAGGGTTTGCGCTATATCTCCGGCCCGCAATGGCTGGGTGAAACCGTGCTGGCCGGACGCCAGGTGCTGGCCGTGGCCGGTACCCACGGCAAGACCACGACGACCAGCCTGCTTGCGCATCTGCTCGACACTGCGGGCCTCGCGCCGGGCTTTCTGGTCGGCGGCGTGCCGGGCAATTTCGGTGTGTCGGCGCGCTTGGGGCAGGGCGCTCCGTTCGTGATCGAAGCGGATGAATACGACACTGCCTTCTTCGACAAGCGATCGAAGTTCGTGCACTACCGGCCACGCATCGCGATCCTCAACAATCTCGAATACGACCACGCGGATATCTTTCCGGACGTGGCGGCGATCCAGCGCCAGTTCCATCATCTGGTGCGCACCGTCCCCGGCAATGGCCGGCTGATCGTCAACGCCCATGACCCGCGCCTCGCCGAGGTGCTGGCGATGGGCTGCTGGACGCCGGTGGAAACCTTCGGCATCGGCTGCGGTGACTGGCAGGCTGGCTTGATCGAGGCAGACGGGTCGGCCTTCTCGGTGCATCGCGGCGGCAGCTTGATCGGCGAGGTGCGCTGGTCGCTGCTGGGCAACCATGGCGTGATGAATGCGCTCGCGGCGCTCGCGGCGGCAACGGCCGCCGGAGCCGACCCGCAGGCGCTGCTGCCCGCGTTTGCATCGTTCGAGAGCGTCAAGCGGCGGATGGAGCTGGTGGGAGAGGTGAACGGCGTGCGTGTCTACGACGACTTCGCCCATCACCCCACCGCCATTGCGACGACTCTCGCCGGATTGCGGGCGAAGGTGGGCAAGGCGCGCATCCTGGTGGCACTGGAGCCGCGCTCCAACTCGATGCGTCAGGGCGCACACGCCGACGCGCTGGCGCCCTCCCTGGCTGATGCGGACGACGTGGTGTTCCTGCATCGCCCCGAGTTGTCCTGGGATGCGACCGTGGTCACGGCGGCACTGGCAGGCCGGGGCAGGACGATGCCCACGGTCGATGCGCTGATTGCCAGCCTGCGCGAGCGCGTGCATGCAGGCGACCAGGTGATTTTCATGTCCAATGGCGGATTCGAGGCCGCACCGCGGCGGTTTGTCGAGAGCCTTCGCGGCGCCTGAGTGAGTCGCGCTGGTGTCTTCGACGCTGACCATCGCGATGTCAGTGGTTACACTTCACGGCATGGTCGTCCACTCGCCACTCGTCGAGATGCCGCTGTTCCCGCTCGGTTCGGTGCTGTTTCCCGCGGGCCGGTTGTCGCTGCGCATCTTCGAGCCACGTTACCTCGACCTCGTTCGCGAATGCACGCGCCAGGGCAGCGGATTTGGCGTCTGCCTGATATTGCAAGGTCGTGAAGCCGGTGCGCCTGCGGTGCCGACGGCAGTCGGCACGGTAGCCCGGATCACCGACTTCCACCGCGATGACGACGGTCTGCTGGGTATCGTTGCCGAAGGTGGTTCGCGTTTCCGGGTGGAGCGCAGTCGGGTGCGTTCCGACGGCCTTCTGCGTGGCTACGCCGAGGTCTGGCCAGCCGAGCCGGAGTTGCCGGTGCCGGTGGAGTTTTCCCTGCTGCAGAGCATCCTTGAGCGGCTGATCGAAACGATGGCGCCGCATTGGCGACATGCCCCCCGCAGCGCCTATGACGACGCCAGCTGGCTGGGCTTTCGTCTGGCCGAGCTGCTGCCGCTGGACGCCGCTGAGCAGCAGCACATGCTGGAGCTGACCGATCCGGTGCAGCGGCTGGCCGAGCTGCGAGATATCCTGCCGCGCTTCCAGAAGCCATAGTCGCTTCCATGCAAGGAGCGCCATCGTGCGATCTTCAAGGCGCCCGGCCGTGCTGCATCGGGCTTTCGGTACGCCGGATCAGCGGCAAGACGTGCGGAGCGCCATGATCATGTGCCTTTCGGCTCCCGGTCAAACGCGTGCCCAGCTAAACTGACGGCTTTACGATGGAGTCCACGCGCATGGCTGGCTTGGCTGGCAAGACCTTGTTCATCAGCGGTGCCTCGCGCGGCATCGGCCTGGCGATCGCTCTTCGCGCGGCCCGCGACGGTGCCAACATCGTGATCGCGGCCAAGAGCGGGGTGGCCAACCCGAAGCTGCCCGGCACCATCCATACCGCCGCAGCGGAGATCGAGGCGGCTGGCGGCAAGGCATTGGCGCTGCAGGTGGACATCCGCGAAGAGACACAGGTGGTGGATGCGGCGGCGCAGGCGGCGGAGCGCTTCGGCGGCATCGACATCGTCGTCAACAATGCCAGTGCCATCTGGCTTGCCGGCACTGCCGAGACGCCGATGAAGCGCTTTGACCTGATGCAGCAGGTCAACACCCGTGGCACCTTTCTGGTGACGCAAAGCTGCCTGCCGTACCTCAAGCAGGCAGCGAACCCGCACGTGCTCATGCTGTCGCCACCGCCGAATCTCGATCCCAAGTGGTTTGCACCGCATACCGCCTATACGATCGCCAAGTACGGCATGAGTCTGTGCGTGCTGGGCATGAGCCCCGAATTTGCGCCGCTCGGCATCGCAGTCAATGCGCTGTGGCCTCGCACGGTGATTGCGACCGCGGCAATCGGCATGATCGAGGGCGTCCGTGTCGAGCATTGCCGCACCCCGGAGATTGTCGCTGACGCGGCGCATGCCATGCTGACGCGTCCGGCGCGCGACTACACCGGTCATTTCGCGATCGACGAGGACGTGTTGCGCGAAGCCGGCGTCTCCGACTTCGACCGCTACGCTGTCAGGCCGGGTGCGAGCTTGCTGCCGGATCTGTTCCTGGACTGAACCCGCCTTTTCCGCATGGGTTGCCGTGACCAAGGCACCCGGAGTACGCCATGCCATCAGTGCAAGACCCCGCACCCCATTTGATCGATGTCGGCCAGCGCTACTGGCTGCCGGTGTACAAGCCGCGTGCGCTGGTACTTGATCACGGCAAGGGTGCGCGCGCGTGGGATACCGAGGGTCGTGATCATGTCGACTTCGCTGCCGGCATCGCGGTGAACGCACTGGGTCATCAGGATCCGGATCTGCTCGCCGCGTTGACCACACAGGCACACAAGCTGTGGCACGCCAGCAACGTGTTCTACACCGAACCGCCGCTGCGCCTGGCCGAGGAACTGGTGCGTGCCGCGCCATTTGCCGAGCGGGTGTTCCTGTGCAATTCCGGCGCCGAGGCGAACGAGGCGGCGATCAAGCTGGTGCGCAAGTGGGCGGCATCGAAGGGGCGCGCACCGGATCAGCGCACCATCCTTACCTTCAGGGGGTCGTTCCACGGCCGCACCCTGGCTACCGTCACCGCGACGGCACAACCAAAATACCAGGAGGGTTACGAGCCGCTGCCCGCCGGTTTCAGTTATCTCGACTTCAATGACGAGGCGGCACTTGAGCAGGCCTTCGCCGCCGGTGGCATCGCCGCCGTGATGCTGGAGCCCGTGCAAGGCGAAGGCGGTGTGGTGCCGGCGGCACCAGGCTTCCTCAAGCGTGTTCGTGCATTGTGTGATGCGCATGAGGCCTTGCTGGTGCTGGACGAGATCCAGTGCGGCATGGGCCGCACCGGCACGCTGTTCGCGCATGCCCAGGACGAAGTCACGCCGGATATCGTGACCCTGGCCAAGGCGCTCGGTTGCGGCTTTCCGATCGGCGCCATGCTGGCCGGGCGCGAGGTGGCCGAGGTCATGCAGTACGGTGCGCACGGCACCACGTTCGGCGGCAATCCGCTGGCCGCGGCGGTGGCCCGGGTAGCCTTGGCGAAACTCGGTTCTCCCGCCGTGCTGATGAATGTGGAGCGGCAGGCGAACGCTCTGCGCGCCGGGCTGACCCGGATCAACCATGAGCTGGGTCTGTTCGCCGAGGTACGCGGCCGCGGACTGATGATCGGTGCAGTGCTCGCCGAGGCGCACATGGGCAAGGCTGGTGCGATCCTCGATCATGCCGCGGCGCATGGTCTCCTGCTGTTGCAGGCAGGGCCGGATGTGCTGCGCTTCGTGCCGCCACTGACCATCACCGACGCCGAGCTGTCCGAAGGGATTGACCGCCTGCACGCGGCATTGAAGGACTTCGTGGCAGGCTGACCCGCCCGGCTTGAGCCATTTGTCACCCAGGAACGATCAACATGAAATTTCTGCACAGCATGGTGCGTGTGCGCGACCTCGATGCGTCGTTGCGTTTCTATTGCGAGGGCCTGGGCCTGCGCGAAATGCGTCGACGAGATGTGCCCGAGGGGCGCTTTACCCTGGTGTTTCTCGCCGCGCCGGACAGTCCCGAGGCCGAGATCGAACTGACCCATAACTGGGACTCGCAGGAGGACTACGGTTCGGCGCGCAACTTCGGCCACCTCGCGTTCGCCGTCGACGACATCCATGCGATCTGCACACACCTGCAGGCGATGGGCGTGACCATCAACCGGCCTCCGCGCGACGGGCACATGGCATTTGTGCGCTCGCCCGATCTGATCTCGATCGAGCTGCTGCAGAAGGGTGAGCGCCTCGCGCCTGCCGAGCCGTGGGCGTCGATGCCCAGCACCGGCAACTGGTAGCTCAGCGGTCGGCGGGCGTGGCGGGCTGCAGCTTTTTGCCGCAGCGGCGGCAGAAGAGGGCATCCGTCTCGTGCCCGGCCCGCCCGCAGGCCTCGCAACGTCGGCTTTCGCGCGCGTTGCGGATGCCGCTGGCCAGTTCAGCGGTGAAAATGCCGGTCGGCACCACGATGATGCTGTAGCCGACCAGGATGATCAGAGAGGTGAGCAGTTGCCCCAGCGGAGTTTTCGGTGTGATGTCGCCGAAGCCGACCGTGGTCATGGTCACCACGGCCCAGTACATTGACTGCGGAATCGAGGTGAAGCCGTCCTCCGGCCCCTCGACCAGGTACATGAGTGCGCCGAAAATCAGCACCAGGGTCAGGAAGGTGCTGACGAACACCAGCACCTTGCGCCGGCTGCGGATCAGCGCCGACCAAAGCAGGTTGGCCTCGCCGACATAGCGGGTCAGCTTGAGCACGCGGAAGATGCGCAGGATGCGCAGTGCGCGGATCACCAGCAGGTATTGGCTGCCGGCCAGCACCAGACTCATGTAGGTCGGCAGTATCGACAGCAGGTCGACGATCCCGAAGAAACTGCGGGCATAGCGCCACGGCCGTTCGACCACCCATAGTCGCACCACATATTCGGCGGTGAAGGCCAGTGTGAAGGCCCACTCCAGCAGGTAGAACAACTCGCTGAATTGCTGGTGCAGCGGCTGCACCGAGTCCAGCAGGGTGATCAGGATACTGGCCACGATGGCCACGATCAGCACGATGTCGAACAGGCGTCCCGCGCGATCCTGGTGGCCGAAGATCACCTGGAACCCGCGCTCCCGCAACCCGCGACCGGCAACGGTCTCGGGTTGGGCGGGGTGGTGTGGCTCGGGTTGCCGGTTCATGTCGCGTGGCGCGCTCAGGCCAGTGCCAGTGTCGCCATCACCTCGCGTGCGGCGTCAAGGGTGGCGGTGATGTCATCGTCGCTATGCGCGGACGACATGAAGCCCGCCTCGAACGCGCTTGGCGCCAGGTACACGCCACGCTTGAGCATGCCGCGGAAGAAGTGCTTGAACGCCTCGGCGTTGCATGCGGTGGCGCCAGCGAAGCTGGTTACCGGGCCGGGCCCGAAGAACAGGCCGAACATGCTGCCGACGCGGTTGGTCGTGAAGGGAATGCAGGCATCGTCGGCGATCGCCTGCAGCCCGTCGGTGAGCCGCGCGGTCTTGTGCGCCAACTGCTCGTGGAAGCCGTCGGTAGCGATCAGATCCAGCGTGGCCAGGCCGGC
>JAJXYE010000197.1 GCA_021780735.1 Pseudomonadota bacterium
TCGATACCAGTACCAGCTGGGTGCACCCGATCAGTACCTCGAGCACGCGCGGCCAGACATCGCTGACGCCGAACACGAACCAGCCGGCGTGAATCAACCAGAACAGCAATGGCGCCTTCTCGCTGTATGGCTGACCATTGATGTGCGGCACCAGCCACTGACCGTGACTCCACATGTCCCACGCCACCGCCAGCGTGCGGGTGGAATACAGCGGCATCGGCCCGTGCGAGAAGATCGCCAGCAGGGCAACCAGCGCCCATAGCGGCAGCCACGGCCACACGGAACGCAGGAGTTCGGTGCGGCGGTAGGGACTCATTGACATCGGTTCATCCTCGACGGATGGGTGCTGAATCCGCACCCTGCAGGCTCACGACGAGCAGCGGCGCAAGGGTTCAAGCCCGTCCCCAGTAGCCGATGCGTCGACGGATCTTCAGCTTGCGCCACAGGTTCAGCGGCTTGCGCCGACGATTGCGCGCGCCGCCGGCGACGAAACGGTCGATCGCATCCAGCACCCGTTCACTGGAGTGACCGTCACGGTAGGGATGGATCGTGTCGGCATAGTCGCGGATCGCCTGCATCAGTTCCGCTGGCCGCGTCAGCGCACGCTCGATCGCCGGTTCGAACTGCCCCGGCTCGTCGATGTCGATCAGCTGGGGGCCGGGTCGACGGTTCCTGAAGGTGACCACCGGCTTGCCGGTGAGCAGGAACTCGTTGAGCGCCGAGGAGGTGTCCGAGCACATCATGTCGACCTGCGGGAACAGGTCGAGGATGTTGTCGTTTTCGGCGAAGCTGAGGTACTCGTTTTGCAGCGCCTTGTAGCGCTCGCGCGTTTCCGCCTTCATTTTCGGATGGAAAGTGACGATCCAGCGCCAGCGGCCATCGCGGGACAGGCGCCTGACCTCCTCGTACAGCGTGTCGGCGGCACTCCATGAGGGTGAAAAGGTGGAGTGATAGAGAATCACCGGCGGCTGGCGCACCGGCGGCAGCGGCCCGGCGATCGCGCGCATGAACGGATCGATCTTGGGCCAGCCGGTTTCGGTCACCGCGAAATGTCCGAGCCGGTCGGCCAGCTCCTGAAACTGTGCCGTGTCGCGCGGGCCGGTGGTGCAGTAAAGATCGAAAAAACCGCGAATGTAGATGTGCCGGGGCTTGCCTGCGTCGAAACCGTGGAACACCTCGACCTTCACGCCCGGAAAGAAATGCGGCAGGTGGTTGCCCGGCGTCAGTACGGCCAGCGGTTTCCAGGCGCGCACCTGGGCCACCGTCAGCAGCCGCTCGTCGTCGCGCAGATCCTCCGCGCCGGGGCCGTCGAAGAACCAGGCCGTTTCGCCACCGCGGGCACGGATCGCCTCCTGCAACGGCCGCAGGATGGCCAGCGCATAACGCTCGGAGCCGTACAGCAGGTAATGTTTCGGTTCAGTCATCAGCGATCGATTTCATGCTTGCGCAGCAGGCTGGCGGCCCGTGCCACCGATTCAGGGTTGTGCCGCATTTCGTAGTAGCGCATGCGCTTGAAAATGGCGTAGCTGGCCGCGGTATGGGCAATCATGAAACCGCGCCAGCCGTCCAGAAAGGCCAGCCGGAACAGGTAGTCCTTGAGGAAGGCCAGCACGAACACGAAGGGTGCCTGCCACATGCGTACCGGCTTGCCTCGCTCCAGCCAGTCGCGGCATTTCAGCTCCGTGTAGCGCAGTACCTTGAGCTGCTTGTGCGGCAGGGTTGGATTGTTGATGTGGTTGAACACCTCGCGCAGGGTCGGCGCGGTGCCCTCGAAGCGCAGCGATTCGTGCACCCGCGCGTCGCTCCAGCGAGCGCGGTCGCGATGATACAGACGTGCCATGCGCTCGCCCACCGACGGACGGTACCAGCGCATGGGTCGACCCATGTAGATCGTGCTGCGGCGCAGCCAGGCGGCAGGTATGTCGCTTGCCATCAGCCCGGGCAGTCGCTGCTGCAGCTCGGCGGCGAGTTCGGGGCTGAGCGCTTCATCGGCATCCAGCACCAGGATCCAGTCGTGGCTGCACTGGCCGCTGGCGAAGTTGCGTTGCGACCCGAAACCGAGCCAGTCCTGATGGATGACGCGCGCACCATGCGCCTGGGCGACCGTCACGGTGTCGTCGTCGCTGCCCGAGTCGACCACCAGTTTCTCCGCCGCGAAAGGCACGCTGTCCAGGCAACGGGCGATGTTGTCTGCCTCGTTGTGGGTGATGACGGCCAGGGTCAGCGGCAGGGTGGCGGTGGACATGGACGGATTCTAGCCGATAGGTTCAGCGACTCCAGCGGGCGGTAGTGGCCTGCAGTTGGTTATGATGTCACCAATGGGCTGCATTCACGCAGGCCAGCGGCCATCTTCGAGGTTCCATTGCCGGAATCCTGCACTGCGCAGAGGGGCGATCGTGCAACCAAGCGACATCGTGAGCGACGAGGTCATCCTCGAAAGATCATCCGTGACGCCTCTTTCAGCGTCACCGGCATCGACTGGCGAGGAATCCGGCCGGCGGCTCCACGCGACCAGCTTCGCGGTGGTCATCACCAGCCACAACTATCGCGATTTCGTCATCGAGGCGATCGAGAGCGCATTGGCGCAAAGTCGCCCGGCGGCGCAGGTGATCGTGGTTGACGATGGCTCCACCGACGGCTCGGAAGCCCTGCTGCGCGAGCGCTATGGCAAGGACGAGCGGATTACCCTGCGCACAGGCGGCAACGGCGGGCAGCTCAGTGCGTTCCAGCGTGGCGTGAACGAGGCGCGCGCCGAGGTGATCTGTTTCCTCGACTCGGACGATCGCTGGAAGCCGGAATATCTGGCTCGCCTGGGTGAGCTCTACGACGCGCGCAGCGACATCGACTTCGTATTTTCCGACCTGCAGCTGTTCGACCAGCAGGATCGGGTGATGAAATTCCACGACTGCGCCAACGATCTCGGTTACACCGCGATCAGTACCTACGTGCTGACCCAGTGGTACGGCGCACCGACCTCGGCGCTGTCAATGCGTGCCTCGTGGGCGCGACAGGCGCTGGATCTGCCGGAGGCATTCCAGCGCACCTGGCGGCTGTCGGCCGACAATTGCCTGGTATTCGGCTGCAGCGTGCTGGGCGCACACAAGTACTACCTGCCGACCGGCTGCGTGGGTTACCGAATCCACGGCAAGAACGGCTGGTGGTCGAATCAATCGCCGCGCATGGAATACGTCAACAAGATGACCTCCAGCGCGTTGATCCGGCACTATGCCGACCGGGTCGGCATGAGTGCGGAATGCATCGAGTTCTGCAAGCTGGAGTTCATGACCAAGCCGCACCCCACCTGGAGCGAGACCAGGCGCTACGCCAGGCTGGTGATGATGCGGCGGGTATCGCCCTGGCGGAAATGGGAGCGCGCGCTGAGCATCCTGCGGCATGGCTGGAAGGTGCGTGGATGATGGTTTGCGCGATGGCGTCGGACGCGCGGTGATGGAGCGCATCAGTGTTGCCGTGATCACTTACAACTGGCCCGAGTCGCTGGAACGGGTGCTCGGGGCTCTGGCCGGACAGAGCGAGTTGCCGTACGAGGTCATCGTCACCGATGATGGCTCGCAACCGGCGACGCGCCAGTTGCTCGAACGCGTGGCACGCGACTACCCGGTGCGCCTGGTGCATCTATGGCAACCGGACGATGGCGCGCGCATGAGTCGGGCGCGCAATCGTGCCATTGCCGCCGCCCAGGGCGACTATGTGATCCTGCTCGATGGCGACATGGTGGCCGAGCGCCATTTCATTGCGGATCATCGGGCGTTCGCGCGTCGCGGCTGTTTTGTGCAGGGCTCGCGCGTGCTGACCGACGCTGATCTGACCCGGCGCATGCTGGAGCAGGGGCGGCTGATGCCGGGTTTTTTCAGTCGTGGCATCGAGCGCCGGCGGCATACCCTGCGCCTGCCGGCACTGGCTCGCTGGTATGCCCGGCCTGGCACCAAAAGACGCGGCATCAAGAGCTGCAACATGGCCTTCTGGCGCGACGATCTGCTGTTCCTCAACGGCTTCAACGAGGCGATGACCGGTTGGGGCCGCGAGGACACCGAACTGGCGGCGCGTGCCTTCCATGCCGGCCTGCTGCGGCGCGACCTGCGTTTCAGCGCGCTGGCGACACATTTGTATCACCGCACCCGCAAGCACCTGGTCGACAATCCGAACGATCGCATCGTCGACGATACCCGGGCGCGCCGATTGATTCGCTGCGAGTGGGGAGTGGATCGGCATCTGGCCGAATTCGCCGAATCGCCAGTTGACCTCCGCGCGGTGGTGGGTGTGGCTGCGGCGACTCAGATCAGCTGACGCAACGCCGCGTCCAGCTGCCCGGCGAAGGCGGCTTCGTTCGAGGTGAACCACGCTCGCGCCCGGGTGCCCATGGCCGCGCGCTCCTGTTCGGGCATGCTGACAAGACGCGGGATGAGGGCCTCCAGCGCCGCTTCGTCGAAGCGGTGCAGGGTGGCGAGGTTGAACGGTTCTGCCTTGCTGGCCTTCACCAGGATGCCGCGTTCTGCGTTCACCAGCTCGTTCATCGGCGGCGCGTCGCAGGTAATCACCACTGCTTCGCAGCTCATCGCTTCGGCGATGTAGTGGCCCCAGCCCTCGGTTTCGGACAGGCACAAATGGAACAGATGCGAGTTCTGCAGGCGGCGGACTTCACCGACATCGCCAAGGTAGCCGACCCGATGCTCGATGTTGGCCGGTGCCGGGCCGGGCAATGCGATGGCGGTATGCGGTGACTGCAGCACCAGCAGGCTGGGCCATTCCGGATGCCGCTGCCACAGTGCCAGCAGGCGTCGGGTTCCCTTCATTCGGCTGGCGCCGGCCAGGTGAACGAAGGTGGCCTGGCGCGGAACGTCCGGCTCGAAGCAGTCCGCACTGCTGAAGCCGATATACAGGGCCTGGCAACCGCGCGCGGTGAACAGCTCGACAGCGTATCGGGTCTTGCACAGGATCGCGTCGAAGCGCCCCAGGTAGCGCTGGCTGCGTGGCGACAGCCATTCCGGGTTGGGTATCAGCAGGTTGCGTCGGGCCAGTGCGAACCAGGCCGGTCGCACGTGCTCCAGCGCAATATTGACGTCGTAAAGCGTGGAGTGCCGATCCAGTCGTCGCAGTCGCCGCCACAGCATGCGCAGATGCAGCAGGCGGCTCTTCCAGTAACCGTCCTTCCGGTGCGGGCCGAGCCGGGTGACCTGAACCTGATGGCCAAGCGCGGTCAACGCCTCGGTCATCAGGCGAATATCGTGGCTGAGTCCGCGCCGATTGTCCCACGCGAGCAGATTGATGCTTGCCATGGGCAGTCAGCTGACGGAAGAGTGGCGCAGCTCCCGGCCGATAACGACGGCCAGGCCCAGCACGAGGAACATATAGAGTGAGTGAGGCATGGCCCGATAAAACACATTGTCGCTGAACGCACAGAGACCATACATGACGATTACCATCAGCCCGGCGGCAGCGGCACCGGCTACTGATGGCTGTGGATGATTCAGATGGCGCGCGAAAAATACCAGCGGCACGCCGAAAAACAACAGCAATACCAGCAGTGCCGGCAAGCCGCCGGCGACCAGTGACTCGAGGTATTCGCTGTGCGGATGAACGTATTTGGCGATGGCTTCACTCGCCTTGCCGGCCGCTGCCTGCTGCCTCACGTAGACGCCGAACTGATCCAGGCCAATGCCGGTCAGCGGGTGTTCGCCGAATGCCTGCCACGCGACACGCCACATCTCCAGCCGTTCGCGTACCGCGCCGGTCGTGTCGTTGCGGCCGTAGCTTGCCATCTCGGCCGGCACGTCGGCCAGCCGGTTGACCATTTCGTGATGCAGCGTCGCAGTGACGGCCAGCATGCCGGCCACGGTGATCGCCAGCAAGCCTATCATCCGGCGCCAGCGTCTGGTGCGCAGGCCAACCCACAACAGCAGGCCAAGGTAGATCGGTGCGAACGCCAGCAACGGTCCGCGGCTCTGGGTCAGTACGGCACCGTACAGGCCGATGGCCACCGCAGCGATGTGCAGCCAGCGGTCGCGGGGAGGAGTATCCGGTCGCAGTGCCTGCAACATCGACAGCAGGATCAGCAGCAGCAGGTACATCGCGAACTCCACCGCAGCCCAGTCTCCGCCGTTGAGCCCGTAGGGTCGGTCGACGCCCTGGCCATAGCGCTGGATCAGGCAAACGATGCCGAGCACGATGGCGGTCATGCTGAAACCGATGGCAATCACGCGCTGCTTCAGCGGCAGGCTGAACGCCGCGGCGATGAGCAGGAACAGCAGGGTTTGCGCCGGCAGATCGAGGCTGGACCAGCCTAGCCGGTGACCGGCAAAGTTGCCGATGTCATACAGCAACCGCAACAGGCAGACAGCGCCGACCGGCCAGGCCAGCCAGCAGGCACGGCGGGTTTCCTGGCGGCTGATCAAGGCGCTCAGACCGAGCAGGCACAACACCAGTATGGGCACAGCCTTGATCCGCGTGGACAGGGCAAAAAACATCGGCATGCTCGCCAGCAACAGCGAAACCAGCCAGATTTGCCATGAAGCGGATTGTTCGCGCACATCGTCCACCGGTCGAACCAAGATGACACTCCTGTCACAATGCTAGCTGGCCCGTGCGCTGGAACAGCAGGGTGAGCCTCGCATTCTACCGCACCGCTCAATCCGTACTGCGCTGCAGCGAGGGCGAATTTGCGCGCTGGTTGTTTCGGTGTGCTGGATCACGTTTCAGGGATCATCTTCCGCGTCAGTTTCTGCGTGGATCGTCGGCACACAGCCGGCAGTCACCGCGTCTGCGCGAAACATCCACCACTCACGCCGATTTGCATGACCGACATAGCTGGCGCGCCGGCGGTCGACGCACGTCCCCATGGCTGCATCGAGGCTGAATACCCAGCGCTGCGCCGGAGCCTGCTGCTGCCACGCTATGGCGTCGGCATACTGTTGCGGCCACGGCTTGAGGAAGCCGAACTCGGTCACCGGGCCCTGTGCCATCAGCAAGTTCTGCTCCTTCCAGGCCACCAGGCCGATGTTCGCCTGTGGCCCGGCGATGGCACGAGCCCTGACCATCACATCAAGTGCCGAGCGGTCGCCGTTGAGCATCGGATACCCCCACAAGCCATACAAGCCCCACAATACGCCGGCAAACAGCAGCCAGCCCAGTGGTGCGCGGTGCAACCTGGTCAGGCCGGCGATGATCAGCCCGCTCAGTCCGATGCCGAGCAGCAGCCACCAGATCTGCGGAGCCAGGCTCTGCTCTATCTTCAGCGCCCACGGTGGGTGTCGATGCAGGGCCACCGCGGCGGCCAGGGTCAGCACCAAACTCAGCAGCACGGTCAGGCCGAGTGCAGCCAGGCGTACGCCGCGTCGTCGGAACAGACCAGGCAGCAGCGGCGCCAGCGCCAGCGCGGCCATCGGCAGTGCCGGCAGGATGTAGACGTCACGTTTGCCCGGACTGAACGAAAAAAACAACACGATCAGTACGATCCAGCCCAGTGGCAACAGCAACCGTGCGTCGCGCCGGCGCAGCCTGCGCCGCCAGGCCGGCAACGCCCAGGGCAGCAGCAGCGACAGCGGCAGCCAGTCCACCACAATGATGCCGAGGAAGAACAACGGCGAATGGATATGACCCGGCGGCGCTGCATATCTGTGCACGGTCTGGCCGAACAGGATGTTTTGCACGTACTCCGCGTGCTGCGGATCGCCATCGGCGCGCGCGATCAGCACCATCGGCACCAGCCAGGCCAGCACCGGCAGCAGGAATGCAAGGGCGCCCCCGGCCCAGCGCCAACCTCCGGTGATATCCGACAGATGGCGCCATTGGCGCCGACGCGCGAAGGCGAACGGCACCAGCATCAGCAAGGCCAGTACCCCCACACCCTTGGTCACCACACCGACGCCGGCGAAGAAACAGCCGGCCCAGAACCATCGCCACGACGGACCCAGCAGCAGGTGGCGCAGCAGGCCGTAGTTGGCCAGGGTGATCCAGCCCAGCAGCAACGGGTCGATCTGCGCGTCGCGCATCTGGTAGCTGAAATGGATCGTGACCAGCAGCGTGGCAGCCGCCAGCAAGGCGCTGCGGTGGCCCCACAGACGCCTCGCCAGGTCGTAGATCAAGGCCAATGAACCCAGTCCGGCGATCAGCGACGGCAACAGGAAGGCGATGCGCCAGTTGCGGGTGATCATGTATGCCAGCGCCTGCAGCCACATGAAAACCGGCGGCTTGTCCGGATACAGCTCATGGCCGCGGTGCGGGAACAGCCACTGGCCGTGTTGCACCATCCATCGGGCGACCAGCGCGAAGCGTGGTTCGTCCGATGGCCAGGGGTCGCGCAGGCCGATGCCGGCGCCAAGCAGCAGCAGGGCGAATGCACCGAAGGCGATCAACTCCAGGCGGGCATCGCGCAGCCACAGCGGACGCGCGCGGGACAGGGACGCAAGAGGTTTCACGACGCGCAGGGTTCCGTCAGCGGGAGGTCGGTGGCGCCAAGCATAGTCCGCCCGTGTGTCGGAGCGCAGGGAGCCTGTTCAGGCCTGCTTGTGCAGCACCGCGTAGTACATGCCGTCGAGGTCGCCATCGCCCGGCAGGATCTGCCAGCCGACCGCTGCCGGCTGGCCCACTGGCAGGGTGAACGGCACCCGTTGCGCATCGATCTGCTGCGCCAGCAGTTCGCCCACGATCGCCTCGTTCTCGGCGCGCAGCACCGAGCAGGTTATGTAGACCAGTCGCCCGCCGGGAGCCAGCAGCGGCCACAGAGCGGACAGGATCCGGCGTTGTTGCAACTGCATCGCGGCGATATCGCTTTCGCGCCGGTGCAGGCGCACGTCGGGTCGCCGCCGCAGTACACCCGTGGCGGAGCACGGGGCATCAATGAGGATGCGTTCGAACGGAACACCGTTCCACCATTCTGCCGGGGCACCGGCGTCGCCGATCACGATCCTGGCATTCAGCCGCAAGCGCATCAGGTTTTCGCGGATGCGCTCGGCGCGGCCGGCGTCGAACTCCAGCGCGGTGAGGTCGATCTCGGCACGCTCAAGCAGGTGACAGGCCTTGCCGCCGGGGGCGGCGCAGGCATCGAGCACGCGCATTCCGCCATGCAGGTCGGCAAGATCGGCAGCGATCTGCGCCGCGCCGTCCTGCACCGCAAAAAGGCCATCCTCGAAACCGGGCATGCGGGTGACGTCGACGCTGTGCGGCAGGCTCAGCGCGTCGCGCAGCCACTCATGCCTGCTTGCGGCATGGCCGGCGCCCTGCAGCGCATCCATCAGGCTCGCGGTGTCGGTACGCTGGCGATTGACGCGAAGCATCAGCGGCGGTTCGCGGTTGTCGGCCATCATCACCGCTTCGGCCTGTGCCGGCCAATCGTGCTTGAGTGCGGATGCAAGCCAGGCTGGATGCGCGTGGCGGGTCTGTGGCTGGGCATCGAGCCGGGCGATCAGGCTGACGCGTTCGCGCTGCCAGCGCCGCAGCACCGCATTGACCAGTCCGGCCAATTGCGGCCGCTTCAAGGCGCGCACGGCCTCGACCGTGGCTGCCACCGCGGCATAGTCCTGCAGTTCGAGCACCTCCAGCTGAACCAGGCCCAGCACCAGCAGGGCATGCACGGCCGGATCCTTGTGGCGCAGAGGTTTTTCCAGCAGCCCATCGATGGCGGCGTCGAAGCGCAGCCACCAGCGAGCACCCTCGCTGAGCAGGGCCATCAGCAGTGCGCGATCGCGCGGGTCGGGCAACTGCGGAGCGCTGCGGTTCATGACGTCGCGCAGCGATGCACCGCGAATGGCTATTTCGGCGAGGGCGCGGGCGGCCAGGGCGCGGGTGTCCTTCTTCATGGCGAGCGCCGCTCCCGCCGCCCGATCCTCTCCCCCTGCGAGGCGGTGGCGAGGCTATGCCAGGCAGGCGCGGCAGCCATCTCAGCTGTTCTCATGCTGCTGGGGTCGCGGCACCAGGCTGGAGCGCGCGTTGATGTAGTCGATCGCGTCGATGCGCCTTCCGCCGGCGCGCTGCAGCGCCGTGATGCGCAGGGCGCCCTGGCCGCAGGCCACGACGATGCCTTCGCGGCTGGTGGCGACGATCTCGCCTGGTGCTGCCTGATGATCCCGTTCCAGCGCCTGCGCTGCCCAGATCCGCACCGGTTCGCCAGCGATTGCGCCCTCCGCCACGGGCCACGGATCGAACGCCCGCACCTGACGCTCCAGTTCGATCGCCGGACGGCTGAAGTCGAGTTTCGCCTCGGCCTTGTCCAGCTTGTGGGCGTAAACCACGCCCTCTTCCGCCTGCGGTGTGGCTGTCAGCATCTCGCCGGCAAGGATCCGGCGCAGGCCTTCGGCCAACACGTCGGCGCCCAGGCCGGACAGGCGGTCATGCAGCGAGCCGCCGGTGTCCTCGCGGCGAATCGGCGTGCGCCGCTCGAGCAGCACCGGGCCGGTGTCCAGGCCCGCTTCCATCTGCATCAGGTCGACCCCACTCTCCGTGTCGCCAGCGAGTATCGCGCGCTGGATCGGCGCCGCGCCACGCCAGCGCGGCAACAGGCTGGCGTGCACGTTCCAGCAGCCGAGTCGTGGCATCGACAGCACCTTGCGCGGCAGGATCAGGCCGTAGGCGACCACGACCAGCAGATCCGCCTGGTAGCCAGCCAGCTTCCGTCGCGCCTCGGCCGATCTCAGCGATTCGGGTTGTTCGACCGCGATGCCGGCGGCGATGGCGGCCTGCTTGACCGGGCTTGGCGAGAGCTTGCG
>JAJXYE010000266.1 GCA_021780735.1 Pseudomonadota bacterium
GCGACCCGCCCCCCTGCTTGCCTCGGTGCAGCGCTAGCTGAGAGTGGTCAACGACGAGCGCGGCAGTTGCCGCGGCACCGACGCCAGGGGACAGTGTCTGGAAAGCGACCGCATCTTCAGCCTGGCCGAGCAGTACCGGCCCGTCATCGACCACGATCCGCAACGGGTCAACGTGGTGGTGAAAGCCGGGCATGTGGAAATCGTCGGCGACACGCAGGTGATCCCGCGCAAACTGCTGGCCATCCTGCAAGAGCAAGGCTTGCTGGCGGCGACCCCGCCGGAGCGTCGCGCCGCGCTGGAACGATTGCTGACAGATCTGTATTCGACGTGAGCCCGATCATCAAAGCTGGAAATGGTCCGGCAACAAGGACACGGGGCAATGGATCTCTCGATACCCCTCACCTCCGATAAGGCAGCAGCAACCCCGCGTCATCGAACAACCCCGCCGGCAGTTGATAGCGCGGCTCGCGCCCGGCGGCAATCAGTTCACGGATACGGGTGGCGGAGATTTCCATGGCCGTCACCGCCAACTCGATCACCTTGCCGGCGGGCTGCGTGCTCAGGGCGGCAGGATCACTGACCCGCCGACTGCTGATCGCCTCCTGCAATTCTGCTGGAAGCTGCAGTTGCTCGCCCGGGCGGCTCAGCACACCGATGTGCGCCAGCTCGAACAGCTGACGCCAGCCGTGCCAGTCGGGTAGTCCGGCGAAGGCATCGGCGCCCAGCAGCAGCACGATCGGACGCTCGCCCTGTTCGACGCGAAGCTCGATCATGGTGTCGACGGTGTAGGACGGGCCGCTGCGCTGCAGTTCGCGCGCATCGAGGGTCAACCGCGACTGGTCGCGCAAGGCTACCTGCAGCATCGCCAGTCGCTGTGCAGCGCTGGCGATCGGCGGGGGCCGATGCGGTGGCGTGCCCGAGGGCATGATACGCACCTCGGCATCGAGCAGCTCGGACGCTTCCCAGGCCACGCACAGGTGGCCGAGATGGATCGGGTCGAAGGTGCCGCCGAAGATCGCCAGCGCGTTCACGCCAGTGCCCTGGCGGCGCGCGGCTCGGCAATGGCGGCAATCAGCCGCTCGGCTTCGCGCCAGGCATCGCCGGTCTCGCGACCCTTGGCGATGCGGTCGATCCGCGCCGCGCGCGCCAGGCATTGCAACCAGTGTTCGCGCGGCGCGCGGCGCAATGCCTGGCGGAACAATTGTTCGCGTCCCTGCCACAGCCGCTCGACCTTGGCCTGCGCCGCGAAGTTCTGCGCATTGGCCAGACGCAGCGCCAGCTGCAACTGATTGACCATCCAGCCCATCAGTCCGATCAGTTCCTCGCCCTCGGCGCGCAGGCCGGCCAATACGCGCAGCGCACGCGCACCATCGCCGGCAAAGGCGGCATCGGTGAGCTTGAAGGCATCGTAGCGGGCACTGTCGGCGACCAGGTCTTCCATCTCGGCGGCGTCGATGCGCCCCTCGCCGTGCAACACCACCAGCTTGTCGATTTCCTGCGCCGCGGCGAGCAGGTTGCCCTCGACCCGTTCGGCCAGCAGCGCGACGGCATCGGGCGTCGCCGACAGTCCGCGCGACGCGAGTCTGGCGCCGATCCAGCCTGCCCATTCATGCGCGCGCGGCGCATTGAACACCACCATCGTGCCTGTAGCGTCGAGCTTCTTGCTCCAGGCACCATCGTGCTTGCTGCTCCACTCCATCGCGCTGATCATCAGGCTGACGTCGGCTGGCGGATCGGCACAGAACGCGGTGATCGCCTTGGCTCCCTCAACCCCGGGCCGGCCGGTCGGCAGACGCAGGTCGATCAGCCGGCGGCTGGAGAACAAAGACATGCTGGCTCCGCTGCGAGCCAGCTCGTTCCAGTCAAAATGCTGACCCGCCTCGAGCACCTCGCGTTCGAGATAGCCGAGCTTTCTTGCCTGTGCGCGCAACGCATCAGCTGCCTCAAGCACCAGCAGCTCCTCACCCGCAAGCAGGTAGACCGAGGCCAGCCGATCGGCCGCCAGCGCCTTATGCCACTGACCGACGCCGAGCGGCATCAGTGCGCGCTGGACGCCGTCGCCGGCGCGTCCAGCTGATGGCTGCCGGCGGCCTGCAGGCGGAACAGGATCGCCTGCACCATGTCGTCGTCCAGGCTGCTCTCGATCTGCTGAACCTGGGCGGCGTTGCCGACGGCGTCGCTGCTGTCGTAGCTGTATTCGCGCTGCATCTGGATCGACTGCGACGGCAGCAGGGTCTGCCCGCTGGCATCGTTGACGAAAAACGTCACGTGGTAGCGCACCGCGTATTCCGTGATCCGCACGTAGCCGCCCTGGCTAAGCGAGTCGGTACTGAAGGCTGCCGTCGGCACGTCCAGTTCGGCGATGCCCGGGCCACTGTTGTCCTCGACCACAACCCCGGAAGACTCCAGCGCGCGGGCCAGCTTGCGCTGCAGACCCTCGCTGCCGGTGACGACCAGATGCACATGCTGCATGGCCGAAGGCATGCGGGCGTTTTCGCGCAGGTGGAAGCCGCAGGCGCTGAGTGCCAGACACACCAGCAACAGCGATGCGAGCTGGATCGGGCGACCTGTTTTGATCAGACTCATGACTCTCATCCTGCGACGATATTGACGATCTTGCCGGGTACCACGATGACCTTGCGCACCGTCAAGCCCTCGAGAAAGTGCATGACCTGTGGCTGCGCACGCGCCTGCGCCTCCGCCTCTTCCTTCGAGGCGTTGCACGGCAGTTCGATGGTAGCGCGCAACTTGCCGTTGACCTGTACCGCCAGGGTCACCGAATCGCGCACCAGAGCGGACGCATCGACTTGCGGCCAGGGCTGATCCTCGAGCACGGTCTCGGGGTGACCGAGCACCTGCCACAGCGCATGACTGATGTGCGGCACCACCGGATTGAGCAGCAGCACCATGGCTTCCAGCGCCTCGTGCCGCACCGCCCGGCCCTGCTCGCTCAGGTCGTTGAACCTGCCCAGGGCGTTGAGCAGTTCCATCAGCGCGGCAATCGCGGTGTTGAAGGCATGCCGCCGCCCGAAATCGTCGCCGACCTTCTGGATGGTTTCGTGCAACTGCCGGCGCAGGATCCTTTGCGCATCGTCCAGCGCGGCTGTATCGGTCGGTGGATGATCCGGCTGCGCCGCATGCGTGGTGACCTCGCGCCACAGCCGCTTGAGGAAGCGCGCCATGCCTTCGACGCCGGCTTCGTTCCATTCCAGCGATTGCTCCGGCGGCGCGGCGAACATCGAGAACAGGCGTACCGTATCCGCACCGTACTTGCCTACCATCGACTGCGGATCGACACCGTTGTTCTTCGACTTGGACATCTTCTCGATGCCGCCGATCTGCACCGGCTGGCCGTCGGCCTTGAGCAAGGCACCGATCACGTGCGCCCGCTCATCACGCTGGATTTCCACATCGGCCGGATTGATCCAGTCCCTGGAGCCATCGGCATTCTCGCGATAAAACGTCTCGGCGATCACCATGCCCTGGCACAGCAGGTTGCGAGCCGGTTCGTCCGAGCTCACCAGGCCTTCGTCGCGCAGCAGCTTGTGATAGAAGCGGAAATACAGCAGGTGCAGGATCGCGTGCTCGATGCCGCCGATGTACTGATCCACCGGCAGCCAGTGATTGGCGCGCTCGTCGACCTGGGCCGTGGCACCCGGTGAGGTATAGCGCGCGTAGTACCAGCTCGACTCCATGAAGGTGTCGAAGGTGTCGGTTTCGCGTTCGGCCGCGCCGCCGCAGCTCGGGCAGTGGGTCATGCGCCACTCGGGGTCGGCCTTGAGCGGCGACTGCACGCCGGAGAATGCCACGTCCTCAGGCAGCAGCACCGGCAGCTGATCCTCCGGTACCGGCACGTCGCCGCAGCGCGTGCAGCGGATCACCGGAATCGGACAGCCCCAGTAGCGCTGCCGGCTCACGCCCCAGTCGCGCAGGCGGAAATTGACCCGGCGCTGGCCCCGTCCCTCCGCCTCGAAACGCGTAGCCAGCGCATCCAGCGCCTGCTGGAAATCCATGCCGTCGAACTCGCCCGAGTTCACCAGGATGCCGCGCTCGGTCCAGGCGCCCTGCTGCAGGATGCGTTGCTCGAATTGTTCGACCTGCTCCACTGCGGAACTGACTTCGTAGGCATCCGTGCTGCGGCCATCCAGGGCGGCACGCATCGGATCGGCGCCCACGCCCCGCGACAGGTCGTGCTTGATCGCACGCAACGCGTCGATCACGTTGCGATCAACGATCACCATGCGGATCGGCAAGCTGTAGCGCTGGGCGAACTCCCAGTCGCGCTGGTCATGTCCGGGCACCGCCATCACCGCGCCGGTGCCGTAGTTCATCAACACGAAGTTGGCCACGTACACCGGCAGCGCTTCGCCGCTGATCGGGTGGATCGCGCGCAGGCCGGTGTCCATGCCGCGCTTTTCCTGGGTTTCCAGTTCGGCTTCGGACACCCCGCCCTGACGCAGCTCGGCGATGAACTCGGCCAGTTGCGGCCGTGCCTGCGCTGCATACTGCGCCAGCGGATGCTCGGCGGCGATCGACAGGAAGGTCACACCCATCACGGTATCCGGCCGCGTGGTGAACACGGTCAAGGGCGCCACCGGCGCCTCGTCGTCCTTCACATCGAAGCGGATCTCAAGGCCCTCGGAGCGGCCGATCCAGTTGCGCTGCATGGTCTTGACCGCATCCGGCCAGCCCGGCAGCGTGTCCAGTCCGTCGAGCAGCTCCTGCGCATAGTCGGTGATCTTGAGGAACCACTGCGGGATCTCGCGCTTTTCGACCAGAGCGCCGGTGCGCCAGCCACGGCCATCGATCACCTGCTCGTTGGCCAGCACGGTCTGGTCGATCGGATCCCAGTTCACCACCGAATTCTTGCGGTAGGCCAGCCCTTTCTTCATCAGCCGCACGAACATGCGCTGCTCGTGCACGTAGTAGTCGGGCTTGCAGGTGGCGAACTCGCGCGACCAGTCAATCGCGTATCCCATCGACTGCAGCTGGGTGCGCATGTGCTCGATGTTGGCGTAGGTCCACTTCGCCGGCGCGGTTCTGTTCTTGATCGCGGCGTTCTCGGCCGGCAAGCCAAACGCGTCCCAGCCCATCGGCTGCATCACGTTCTTGCCCTGCATGCGCTGGAAGCGACTGATCACGTCGCCTATGGTGTAGTTGCGCACATGACCCATGTGCAACGCGCCGGAGGGATACGGCAACATCGACAGGCAGTAGAACTTCGGACGCGCGTCGCCCTCGACCACCTCGTAGGCATGCTGTGTATTCCAGTACCGCTGCGCAGCGGTTTCCACCGTCTGCGGCGAGTAGCCCTGAGCGATGGCATCGCCCTGCTCGGCTTGGTTCGGGTCTTGATTGTCCTGCATGATTCCGGTGCCATGATGCGGTTGACGCAGGCCGACGCGAGCGGGGCTGCGGAGAACTGGTCAGACTAGCCCAGCAAGGGCCGCCCGCCAAGGCCGTGCACGCTCAGCCGGACGGGCAACGGGCGGCCTGACCGCCGGCCAGGGATCGCACTGCCACGGCAATCTGCGCCGCCAGGCGGGCAATGGCGCGCTGATGCCCCTGCACCAGCGCGTCGTAGCCGGGGCCGACCGATTCACTGACCCGGCTGGTGCAGGCCAGGACGCCATCGTGCGCCGTATTGAGCATGCGTGCGCTCCAGCCACCCTCGATCAGCGCATAGCCACCCAGCTGCGAGTCGAACCGACGCAGATCCAGCTTGATTCGCACCAGCGGCTTGCCGCCGCCGGGCAGGCCACTGACGTCCTGGCCCGGCAGCTCGCGCGCCAGGTCGGCCGACAGCGCGCTACGCACCTCGTCGCCCAGCGGCGCAATCCAGCGCTCGCCATCGAGCAGGGCTACGCCCTGACTGCCTTCACGCACGACCAGTTGCGGCTGGTCGACCTGGGCCGGCACCCCCACCGGCAACAACTCGAAGCGCAGCGAGTCCGGCGCCGGCGTGGCCGAATCGGCGCCCTCCGCGGCAGGCGGCACCAGGGTGTAGTAGTGCAGCGGCGCGGAGGCGCATGCCGCCAGCAGCAGCGCCGCGCAGGCGCCGGGCAGCAACGTTGCGATACGAATCATGGTTTGCTCCCTTGCGTCGGTTTGCCCGCCGCCGGCGCTGCGGCGGCGCGTGGCGCATCCGGCCGCCGGCCACGCAGCAGCGCCTCCGGGTGACCGCCCAGATAGTCGGTAAACACGCGCAGCGAACGAGCCATCCGTTGTACCTCCTCCAGCGTGGCGCCGAGATTCTGCTGCAGCGGTGAGTCGCCGGACAGCGCCTGGTCTGCGCTACCCATGGTCGCCTGCACGCCATGCAAGGTGTCGTTGAAGGCCGGCAGCGTCTTGCCATTGACCTGCTTGAGGGTTGCGTTGAGGCTTGCCAGACTCTGGTCGAGGTTCTTGCCGATGCTGTCGAATGGCACCTTGTCGAGTTTGCCCACAATGTCGGCCATCTGTTCCTGCAGCTTGTCGAAGCTGCCGGGCACGGTGGGAATGGTCAGCGGCTTGGCACCGGGATCGAACGCCACCTTCGCCGCGTGCGGCATGAAATCCAGTGCCACATAGAGCTGGCCGGTAAGCAGGTTGCCCGAGCGCGTCTGGGCACGCAGACCGTGATCGACCAGGCGCCCGACCATCTGCGACAGGTCGGGGTTCTCGCCACGCGCCCGCGCCATCGCCTCCAGCTTGTCGTAGGCGCTGCCAAGGCGCTCCGGATAGACCACCGCACCCACCACCACCGGAAACTGCTGGGTCTTCTCGTCATAGTCCAGACGCACCGAGACGACCTTGCCGATGTTGATACCCAGGAACTCCACCGGTGCACCAATGGCCAGACCGCGCACCGACTGCTCGAAACGCATGCGCATGTAATGCGGCGCGCCGTCGGGTGGAGCCATCGCGCTGGCCTCGTCGTCGAACAGCTTGTAGTTGGTGTCTTCCGGTGCCGGATCGGTTTGATGCGGACCGGGTGGATCCTGGAACGCCACACCGCCGGCCAGCACGGTAGCCAGTGACTGGGTCTTCAGCTTGACCCCGTTCGCCCCCACCGATACATCCACGCCACTGGCGTTCCAGAAGCGGCTTGCGGTGGTCACGAACCGATCGTTCGGACCGTCGACGAAGATGTGCAGCGATACGCCCTTGCCATCCTTGTCCAACTGGTAGGAAGCCACGCGGCCCACCTGGATGCGCCGGTAGTACACCGGCGAACCCACATCCAGCGAGCCGAGGTCGTCGGTATGCAGGACAAAACTGCGACCGGGCGCGCCGTGGTTCACCGGCGGCGGGTTCTCCAGCGCCTTGAACTGGTCTTCGGGCATGCTCGATTCACCGACATCGGCGCCAATGAAGGCGCCGGAAAACAGGGTGTCGATGCCGGACACGCCGCCCAGTCCTATCCGCGGTCGCACCACCCAGTAGCGGGTACCCTTGGTGGCGAAGCCGCTGGCGCTCTTCTCCAGCGCCACCGACACCAGCACATGACTGCGGTCGCTGCTGAGGCGGATCTTCTTGACCCGGCCGATCACCACGTTCTTGTATTTCACCGGGGTCTTGCCGGCATCCAGCCCTTCGGCACTCTGGAAGCTGATGGTGATCAGCGGACCGGCCTGCAGCCAGCTGTTGACCACCAGCGAAACGCCGATGAGTGCAGCCAGCACCGGCAGCAGCCAGACCAGCGAGGCATTGAAACGTCGCCGCTTGACCACCGGCCGAGGCAGTTCCTCGCGATCCGGACGATCGTTTTCCCTGCGGCTGTCTTCAGTCATTGCTATTCCTGCCATCCCAGATCATGCGGGGGTCGAAGCTCATCGAGGCGAACATGGTCAGTACCACGGTCAGTCCGAAAAAAATCACGCCAGGCAGGGGCTCGACCCGGCTAAGCAGGCTGAAGCGCACCAGCGCGGTCAGCAGCGCCACCACGAACACATCCAGCATCGACCAGTAGCCGATGAATTCCACCAGGCGATACAGTTTCGCGCGCTGTGGCCTGGCCCAGTCGCTGCCGGCGCGGCTGCTCAGCAACAGCATGCCCAGTGAGAAGAACTTCAGCATGGGCACCACGATGCTGGCGGTGAACACGATCACGGCCAGATCCGGCGAACCCTTGACCCACAATTCGACCACGCCGCTGATGATGGTGTTGTCGTCTATGTCGTTCAAGCTGGCCGTGCGCATGATTGGCAGCAAATTGGCCGGGATGTACAGAATGAACGCGGCGATAAGCAGCGCCCAGGTGCGTGAGTAACTGTCGGGCTTGCGCCGATGCAGCGCCGAACCGCAGCGCGGGCAGGCCAGCGTGTCGCCATCCGGCAACCCGGCATTCGTCGCATCCTTGCAGACCTGACCGCACACATGGCAGCCGATCAGGCCGAGGTCAGCCGCTCGCGGCAGGGTATTCATGCCTGCCCGTCCCGGGTGAGCACCCACAACTGCCGCAGGTCCACGCCGGCAAAGATCGTGATCAGCACGGTCAACGCAGCGTATGCATAGATGCCGGGGTCGGCCACCACGTCGAAATAGTTGTGCGCCTTGACGATCGCCACCAGGGCGCCGAGCACGAAAACCTCACTCATCGTCCATGGTCCCAGGTGGTGGAGCCCCACCATCAGCCGGACGAATCCCGGGGCGCGCCGACCGCGACGGGCAAACCAGAGCAGCCAACCGAGCACCAGCATCTTGGTCATCGGAAAGAAGAACAGGGTGAAGGCCGCCAGCACCGACACCACCTGCGCCTGCTGCTGCCACATGGTGATGATCATGCCCCACAGCGTGGTCGCGCTGAACTGGCCGTTCAGCCCCAAGGTCACGATCGGCCACATGTTCGCCTGCACGAACACGATCATCGCGGTCAGCACCAGCGCCAGCATCGCATTGACGCTCAGTGATTGGTGACGCTCCAGCTCGGCCGCGCAACGGGCGCAGCGTGCCACCTCCCCGCGCACCAGGATGCGCCGGCGGTAGACCGTGTCGCAGTGCTCGCAGATCAGCAGAGCATCCGCTGCGCCTGTGTCCATGCCTTCGATGCCTCTTCCGTACGGGCGGAGCGCTGATTCTCGCAAATCCATCGTGAACGTGCTGATCGGCTTGATATGCTGGGCCTTGCCCTGATCTGTAGCGACATCCACCGAACTGGAGTCCTCCGTGACTGACCACACCGCCATTTCCCATGTCTTCGATGTGGATCAGCAGACCTTCGAAGCCGATGTCCTGCAGGCCTCCATGACCACGCCGATACTGGTGGATTTCTGGGCGACCTGGTGTGAGCCGTGCAAGGTGCTCGGGCCTATGCTGGAGAAGCTGGCCAGCGAATACAACGGCGCGTTCCGGCTCGGCAAGGTCGACGTCGACAGCGAGCAGGAGCTGGCCGGCATGTTCGGCATCAAGAGCATCCCCACCGTGATGCTGGTCAAGGACGGCCAGGTACTGGACGGCTTCGCCGGCGCCCTGCCCGAAGGCCAGCTGCGCGAGTTCCTCTCGCGCCATCTGCAACCACTGAAAGGTTCGGCATCCAGCGATGCACTCGATGAGCAGGAAGTGGAGACCGCGGAGCAGGCGATCAATCGTCTGCAGCAGGCGATCGCCACCACGCCGGACAAGGCCGAACTGAAACTCGACCTGGCACTCGCCCTGATGCGCGCGGGCCAGGCCGACGCCGCCGAAGCCGAGCTTGGCGCACTGCCCGCCAATCTCGCCACCGACGCACGCGCCGTGCGCCTGCGCAGCGAACTGGACCTCGCCCATGCGCTGCAAGGCGCACCCGACCTGGTTGCCTTGCAACAGGCGGTCGCGGCCGATCCCGCCGACTGGGCTGCGCGCGACCAGCTTGGCGTGCGCCTGCTGCTGGAAGGCGATGCCGAAGGCGGGCTCGAGCAGTTCCTGACCATCCTGCAAAAGGCCCGCGACTGGAATGACGGTCAGGCGAAGAAGCGTCTGCTCGCCGCCTTTGCCACGCTCGACGATGCCGATCTGGTCGGACGCTCTCGCCGGCGGATGGCGTCGATGCTGTTCTGATCTTTGGGGAACGGGGAACGGGGAACGGCCAGAGCTTCGCCGCTTTGCTTGTGCCCCGTTCCCAGTTCCCGCACCATACCATCGCGTACGTTCGGGCAAGATCGGGCGATCCCCCGATCTTGCGAACTTCAATGCGCGCACCCACCTTCCGTCGTCTGCTCAACCTGTGGCCTCCGTTCCTGTTCAACTCGATCCGCCTGCAGTGGCTCAGTGGCGACTACAGCGAGGCGAAGGTGGGGCTGCGCCTGCGTCCGTGGAACCGCAACTAGGTGCGCAGCCAGTTCGGCGGCAACCTGTTCGCCATGGTGGATCCGTTCTGGATGCTGCTGCTGATGCACCGGCTGGGCAACGACTACCAGGTGTGGGACAAGGCTGGCGTGATCGACTTCGTGGCGCCTGGCCGCGACGACGTCTACGCCCACTTCAAGCTGGAGCAGGTCGTGGTCGACGAACTGCGCGCCGCCGCCTCCGGCGGGCAGAAGGTACTGCGCTGGTTCGAGACCGAAGTGAAGACCGCTGCTGGTGAAGTCATCGCCATCGTGCGCAAGCAGGTCTGCGTGCGGCTGAAGCATGAAGCCCGCTGAGCCGCAGCCTGGATTGCAGGAACAACTTAAGCCGCGATGCTCCTTCCACAGCCATCCACAAGCCCGGCGCACAACAGCTGAATCCTTTCCCACAGAAGTCCGTTGCTTCACTCCTGCTCGAAGCGAGCGATTTCCTGCAGCATCGATTCTGCCTTCCGCACGGCGCTGCCGGCGAAGTTGTTCTCCAGCCAGCGGCGATGCCCGACACGGCGAATCAGCCAGTACACCAGCACGACCAGCGCCAACGAAACAATGCCGCTGAAGACGAGATGGCGAGCCAGGCCGGGAGCGTGGCTCCAATAATCATCTCCCCACTGATCGAAGTCGTACTGGATCAGCATGAGCATCGCGGGCACCCAAATGACGCTGCCCAACACGGAGAACACCGGCGCTTCCACCCGCACCCGCCACGTGCGCAATCGGGCGAGCCGGCGCTGGATATCCAGCACGGGCGCGGCATAGTCGATGGCCTGCAACTGGAAAAGCAACCGCCCGGCAAACCCGACCATCACGATGCCGAACATCTGCATCACGATGCCGCATGCCATCTGATGCACCACGCCTTGATGCGTCGTCCAGAACGAAATGCCCCAGAGCATTGCGGCGATGCCGAAGACGATCTGCATCGACTGCCCCCACACCAGCGGACGCAGGCTCCGGCGCAGCCGATCCATGCCTTGTCCACGATGGATGAGCCGCTGCAACGACGCCTGCTCGGCCAGTCGCCGATCCAGCTGCTGCCAGGCAAGTTTCATCTCGTCCAGTTCCATCGTCATGCTCCCGTGGTTTCGGCAGCAACCATCTGCCCGCGCAGTTTCTGCTTGATGCGGCTTATCTTGGTCGCAACATTGGTTTCGCTGATGCCGAGAATCTCGGCGATCTCGGCGTAGCTGCGATCCTCCAGGTACAGCAGGATCAGCGCCCGGTTGAGCGGATCGAGCTCGCCGATGAAGGCATACAGCGCGGTCAGCCGCTCGTCCTGTTGCGGAATCGCCTCGCCGCCACCGACGGTTTCCAGGTGATGCGGCTGCAGTGGCTCGAACCGATCGGTCTCCGACCAGCGCCCGCGCCGCGCCTGTGAAATCGCCACGTTCAACGCGATGCGGTACATCCAGGTGGAAAACCTCGCCTGTCCCTCGTCATAGCGGCCGAACGAACGCCACAGCTGGGTGGCGATCTCCTGCGCCAGATCCTCGCGATCGGCCAGGCTGCGGCTGTACACGCTGGCCACCTTGAATACGATGCCGCGATGCTCCTGCAGCAGCGATTCGAAGCGCAGCTGATGTTTTCTGGCCGTCATGGATGTCCGGATTCGGCTGGGTTCACTCCATGATTCGCCCGGCAGCGAAAAAAATCACAACGGGGCCTTCCCGTCGGGGCAGCGGCGGTCGAACGGGGCATTGCGGACTGCACCAAAAAGCGGTGACGCCGGTTGGCAACGCGCTGTCGTTCCCTGCGCAAGCGGGTGCGGGCAGCGCGACTGCCGCCAGTTCCGACGATGCCCGTGCCCGTGGTGATCGGGCTAGCGTCGCGACTTTGGCCCGGTCACGAGGCGGTACCACCCACCGTCATGCCGTCGATCTTCAGAGTCGGCTGGCCGACGCCCACGGGCACGCTCTGGCCATCCTTGCCGCAGACGCCGACGCCTTCGTCGAGCTTGAGGTCGTTGCCGATCATCGAGACCCGATTGAGCACCTCCGGACCGCTGCCGATCAGGGTGGCGCCCTTGACCGGGCGGGTGATCCTGCCGTCCTCGATCAGGTACGCCTCGCTGGCGGAGAACACGAACTTGCCGTTGGTGATGTCGACCTGACCGCCGCCGAAATTCGGCGCGTACAGACCCTTCTTCACCGAGCGGATGATTTCCGCCGGGTCGTGCTGGCCGGCGAGCATGTAGGTGTTGGTCATGCGCGGCATCGGCAACGCGGTGAACGACTCGCGGCGACCGTTGCCGGTCGGCGCCATGCCCATCAACCGTGCGTTGAGCTTGTCCTGCATGTAGCCCTTGAGGATGCCGTCCTCGATCAACGTGGTGCACTCAGTCGGCGTGCCCTCATCGTCGATGCTGAGCGAGCCACGACGGCCCGGCAGGGTGCCGTCGTCGACGATGGTGACGCCTTTCGCTGCCACGCGCTGACCGATGCGGCCGGAGAATGCGGAGCTGCCCTTGCGGTTGAAATCCCCTTCCAGACCGTGACCGATGGCCTCATGCAGCAGCACGCCGGGCCAGCCCGGACCGAGCACCACGGTCATCTGCCCGGCCGGTGCGTCGACCGCATCCAGATTGACCAGCGCCGAACGAACCGCTTCGTCGGCAAACGCCAGGGCACGACCGTTCTCGATCAGTTCGCGATAACCGTAACGTCCACCGCCACCGGCATTGCCCTGTTCGCGGCGACCGTTCTGCTCGGCGATGACCTGGACGTTGAGCCGCACCAGCGGGCGCACGTCGGCAGCCAGGGTGCCGTCCGAGGCAGCGATCAGGATCGTATCGACCGTGGCCGCGATGCTGACGATCACCTGCTTCACCCGCGGGTCGCGCGAGCGGGCGTACGCGTCCACCTCGCGCAACAGGGCGATCTTGTCGGGGTTGGGCAGGCTCTCGACCGGGTCGATGGCGGGATACAGCGGGCGCGCACCGTTGAGCGCCAGCGGTTTGCCGGCGCCCTTGCCATCATGGGCGATGGCGCGTGCGGCGCGCGAGGCTTCAAGCAGTTGCGGCAGCACGATCTCGTCGGAATAGGCGAAGCCGGTCTTCTCACCGGACATTGCGCGCACGCCCACGCCCTGCTCGATGGAGTGGCTGCCGTCCTTGACGATGCCTTCCTCGAGCAGCCACGACTCGCTGCGTGAATGCTGAAAATACAGGTCGGCAGCGTCGATCGACGGGCCCATCAGCTGGCTGAAGACGCGGTCGAGATCGCCGGTGGCGATGCCGCCCGGGGCGAGCAGCTTGCTTTCGGCGAGGGTAATCAGGGAATCCATGGGTCTCGTTGGTCTGCGGTGGTTCCGGAACTATCCCACATGGGGCTGTCGCCGGGTGCTTTAAAGCGCAGGCCACGACAGCATGAAAACGGAGAACCGGCTCAGCGCTGCACTGAGCCCGATGCGGCGGGCGATGCGCTGCTGCTGGCGGGTGCCGGGACGCTGGGCGCCGGCGCTGGAGCACTGGACGAAGAGGCAGGCAACACAACGGTCGGCTGGGTAACCACATGCTTTTCGACGAGGGTGATGACCGGCTTGTCCCAGCTGCCCGTGATCTTGTAGCGCGCACTCGCCGCATGGTTCAGGCCCTTGCCGAGCAAGCCCTGCACCGCGAAGCCGGCCGCGGCGCCAATCGGCCCACCCACCACCGCACCGACCAGGGGCAGGCTGTTGCCGACATGCGGCACCACCCACATCTGCTGGTCGTAGTCCCGCGCACGCAGGCCGGTGCGACCCTTGACGCTGATGTTGGCGGCCGGACCGTCGATCACCAAGTTGCTGGTGGTGGCATTGCCATCGCTCAGGCGAAAATTGCCGGTGATCGAATCGAATCCCAGGCCCTTGCCGAAGACGTCGCCAAAATCCAGGGTGAGCCGGCGCGGCAGTTCGGCCAGCGAAACCAGGCCAAGCAGACGGCCCATACCCGGCGAACTGGCCTCGGGAATGCGGCCATCCCTGACATCGACGCTCAACGTGCCATCCATGGTCGCCAGCGTCAGCGCGCTGGGACTGCCTGGCCAGCTGGCGTCGAGTTCATCGTGGGTCTTGCCACCGTTGACCAGCCCGTCGTAACCGAGGGCGCCCAGCATCGCACCGAGATCCTCGGCGGAAAAATTGATCCGCATGTGGGTGTGGCTGTTGCTGGCGCTGCCGTTCCAGTCGCCGCTGGCCGTGACCTGCACCCGCTTGGACAACGCGCGCAGTTGCTCGATGTGCATGCCCCTGGCTGTCGGCCAGGTCTCCAGGCGGGCTTCGCCGAGCTTCGCATCACCCAGGCGCAGGTCACCGATCCACAGGTGAAACGGCGGCAGCGCGGCGGGATTGATGCCTGTGTTGGCCGGATCGACGACCGCCCCACCGCTGGCTGCGGCACCGTCGGCAGGTTTCGCGTCCTGCGCCGGCCAGTGCAGGCGCTGCAAGCGCGCGGTAACCCCACGCTTGCCCAGCTCCACCGTCGGCACGCTGAAGTTGCCGGCCATGGAGGCCCCATCCACATCCACGCTCAACACGTCAGGCCGGGGCGTGGCAACCAGCTTCAGGGCTCCCAGCGGACGACCGAACCAACCGGCACGGTCGGTGCTGACATCGAGACTCTCCAGGCCCGGTCCATCCCCGCTGCCGCCAGCGACGCGCTGCACCCAGCCGGTCACATCCAGCGTGGCGGCATGGCCGCGAATACGCAGGTCACGCAACGGCAGGCTCTGTGGCATCTGGTCGCCGAAAGCCAGGGTGCCCGCCAGTACCTGCTGCGGGTCAGCGGGAAGCCGCAGGTGACCGCGCATCAGCTGGCCAAGCGCGATCTGCACGTCGCTGCCGCTGACCGGCAGGCTCATGCTCAGATGCAGCGGCAGGCTGGCCCCCGCTGGCTTGTCCAGCGGCGCCGGAAGATCCAGCGTGGTGCCGATCAATGGCGAGTCGACGCTGAGCGTTTGCGCGAGGGCATCGCTACCGGCCTGATGCGCGATGCTGAAACCGATGGCGAAATCGCTGCGCCCGTCTGCCAGCTTGCCGATCCAGTCCAGTGACGGGTAATCCTGGATGAGTTCGGCCACGCGATAATTGCCCTGCAGCGTGGCTGACAGAATCGTCGCCGGATCGGCATTGGCGCCGGCAATCGCCATCTGCAGGCTGGAGGGCTCGCCGTGGAAGCTGGTATTCAGCGGGCCGGCCTGCATTCCGTGCAGATCGAATGTCAACGGGCCATTGAGCCTGGCCAGCTGCAGGTTCCACGCCGGCGCGCTGAGGTCGGCGTCCTTCAGCTGGGCGCTGCCGTTCAACTGCGCCTTGCTGACGTCCTTCAACGGCAACGCAAGATGAAACCCGAAACTGCCGCTGCCACCCAGTTTCAGCTTGGCCAGGACATCGGCCTGACGGTTGGCGATCGGGCTCTTGCGCGCAAATTCCAGCAGGCCCGCTGCGCTGCCGCTGCCCTGCACGTTGAGGTCGAGCAGGCCCTCGCCGAAATCGGGAATCAGCGCCACGGCCTTGTCCACCTTCACGCCGAGCGACTGTCCGGCATCGACCTCGACCAGCATGCCGCTGTTGATGAAGCTGGCGATCGCATTCACCCCTTCCGCACGCGGCCAGTCCTTGCCGTAGTCGAAGGTCAGGGCGCTGATTTGCGCTCGTGCCTCGAAGCGCCCCTCGTTGTGACGGAATGGCCAGTCTCCCAGATTGCCGTACAGCAGCACCTCCGCCTGGTCGAGCTTGCCGCTGACCAGCGCTCGATCGAGCCAGGCGATGCTGGCCGGCGGCATCACCCCGATCGGCCAGAACAGTTTCGCCGACGCCACATCGGAAGGATCCAGACTGACGTAGATCTTCGCGAACGGCGCGCCCCCCGCCGCCGGCAGGATCAGCTGGCCGCGGGCGCTGCCGGCATAGCCGGCGCCGACGAAATCCAGCGTATCGACACCGAGGTGCCAGTCGCCGTCCTCGGCCCAGAACGCCAGGTTGCCGGACAACCGCGACAGCACGAACGGCTGGCGGAAAAGATGCGGTGATTGCACGATGGTCGATTGCGCTGGCAGCTCGAGCGAGATCGCCTCCGCATCGCCGCGCAGCTGGCCGTGCAAACCCTCCAGACCAGGCAGCTTGCCGACCGGATCGATGCCCATGCCGCTGAATTGCAGCGCCAGCTCCTGCACGCCGACCGCCTGCGACCAGTGCAGGTCCAGCTGATCCAGTTCGCCACGCGGATGCCCGCTGCCCAGCCATCGCGCCAGCGGACCAGGCATATCGGGCTTCAACGCCAGCCATGGCAGCAGCGGGGCCAGCTGCAATGCACGTGCGGCAACCTCGACGGTTGTCTGCCCGGTGACCGGATGGTGCAGATCCGCCACCAGCGCGCTGCCGTCGTCGCCGGCCCAGCGCAATTGGTAACCGTCTGCGCTGGCATGCACACCGGCCAACCCGTGCAGGGTCACCACGCTTGCGCTGCCTCCGGCGGGCGCCGTCACCGCCAGGGAATCCAGCCCGAATCGGATCAGGCTGCTGCTCAGCTTCCCCTCCTTCCAGTCCAGCCACGCGCTGAGGCGACCGCGGCCATGGTCAAGCCGGTAGCCACCCGTGTCGAAACCATCCAGCAGGGCGGGCAGTTGCGCGCCGTCGACGCCGACCCACACCCGTCCGGCGCGTCCATCGTCACTGGAACGACCGGCCAATCGCACGCTGGCATCCGGCACACCTTCGCGCTGCAGCCTGCCGCCAAAGCGCAGCTGGTCACCCTGATGGCTCAAGCGCAATTGCGGCGAGATCAGTGTGTAGCGCTTGCCGGTGGTGGTGTCGTCGACCACCAGGCGCAGATTGGCCAGCCACAGATCCATCGACAGTGGGCCCAGCGACATCGGCTGGCTGTCGCTTCCTGCGCCCACGCCGATGCCATTGACATGCCACCCGGCGGTATCGTGCAGCAGATCGAGCTGCAGATCGCGCACATGCAGATTCAGCAACTGCCGCGAGGGCAGCAGCCAGCCACCGAAATCCAGCTTCAACTCGGATTCGGGCAACCTCAGCACAGCGCCGCCCGCCGCCGCACCCACACGCACTCCGTGCAGGATGAATTCCGGCCCGGATGGCGTCCAGCGCCCTTCCATCGAACTGATGCTGACCGGCCGCTGCAGGCGCTGACTGAGCTGCCCCGCCACCCACGCCGGATGCCTGGCCAGCAACGGCAACAGTATCTGACCCAGTGCCATCAGAACCGCCAGGACGATCACCATCGTGCCGACGATCCAGCTCAGCGCACGAAAAACACGATGCATTCGCCGCCGCCACAATGCGTTCACGCGCAGCAGCCCGCGGCGGAATTACAGCAAGACGACATCAAACTGTTCCTGCGAATAATGCTCTTCAGCCTGAAAGCGTATGCTTTTGGAGATGAACTCTTCCAGTTCGGCCACGGCGCCGGACTCTTCCTCGAGGATCCGGTTCACTACCAGCGGGTTGGCCATGACCAGCAGTTTCTCCGCATTGAACTGGCGCACCGCCCGGGTGATTTCCCGAAAGATCTCGTAGGTCACCGTTTCGGCGGTTTTAAGCACGCCGCGCCCGTTGCAGGTGGCGCACGGCTCGCACAGCTGGCGCGCCAGGCTCTCGGTGGTGCGCTTGCGGGTCATCTCGACCAGGCCCAGCGCCGACATCGGGTAAACGGTGGTCTTGGCGTGGTCGCGAGCCAGACCCTTGTTCAGCATGCGCAGCACCTGGCGCTTGTGCTCCTCATCATTCATGTCGATGAAGTCGATGATGATGATGCCGCCCAGATTACGCAGCCGCAGTTGCCGCGCCGACGCCTGTGCCGCCTCCAGATTGGTGCGATAGACCGTCTCCTCCAGATTGCGGGTGCCGAGGTAGGCACCGGTATTGACGTCGATCGTGGTCATCGCCTCGGTCTGGTCGACGATGAGGTAGCCACCGGACTTCAAGGGCACCTCTTTCTTCAGCGCACGCTGCATCTCGTCCTCGACCCCGTACAGATCGAAGATCGGCCGCTCGCCATCGTAGTGCTCGATGCGGTCATCCAGTTGCGGCATGAACTTGTGCACGAACCGGGTGACCTTGTCGAAGGTCTCGCGCGAGTCCACCCGCACCTTCTCGATGTCGTCGTTGAGCATGTCGCGCAAGCTGCGCAGAGGCAGCGACAACTCCTCGTAGACCCGTTCGCCGACGCCGGCCTTGGCAATGTTCTCCTGCACCACGCGCCAGACCTTGGTGAGATAGGCGACATCGAATGCCAGTGCCTCGGCGCTCTGCCCCTCGGCATTGGTGCGCACGATGTAACCCAACGGGTTGTCGCCGATCAGCTGGCTCATTACGTCCTTCAGGCGCTGACGCTCGACCTCGTCCTCGATGCGCGCCGATATGCCCAGGGTACGGGCATACGGCAGCAGCACCAGGTAGCGCGACGGAATCGACAGATGCGCCGAGAGCCGGGCCCCCTTGGTGCCAATCGGATCCTTCACCACCTGCACCACGATTTCCTGCCCCTCATGAACCAGTTCGCTGATCGAGGGAAGGTGACCATTGCCACTGCCGTTCGAGTCCACCGCGTCCGTGGCCAGTGCCGACGGCCGCACGATGTCCGAGGCATGCAAAAACGCCGCGCGCTCCAGCCCGATCTCCACGAACACTGCCTGCATGCCGGGCATGACCCGCTGAACCCGGCCCTTGTAGACATTGCCGACATAACCTCGCCTGGAGGCACGCTCGACGTGTACTTCCTGCAACATGCCGTTCTCGACCACACCGACCCGGGTTTCGCGCGGGGTCACGTTGATCAGTATTTCTTCGCTCACTGCATACTCCCGGGACTGGGCATCTTTATAGCGGCTGCGCAGGCGAACTGTCGATGCATACCGCACGCCACGGCATATCGGCGAGCCACTTGCTTTAGGCTTGGGTCATGCTCAGACGAGGCCGCTCATGAAATTGCTGCTAGTGGAAGACTCCGATCGCCTGCGCCAGACCCTGCAGCACGGCCTGCAGGGCGCCGGCTTTACCGTCGATGCCGCCAGCGATGGCGTGGAAGCCTGCGCCTTCCTGGGCAGTTATGGCTACGAGCTGGTGGTGCTGGATCTGATGCTGCCGCGACTGGACGGCATCGGCGTCCTGCGCAGTCTGCCCACCGGCGGCCAGCGCCCGCGGGTGCTGGTGCTGTCCGCGCGCGATCAGGTCGCCGACCGGATCGAGGCACTCAATGCCGGCGCCGACGACTACATGGTCAAGCCTTTCTCCTTCGACGAACTGGTCGCGCGGCTGCACGCACTGGCGCGGCGGCCGCAGGAGGCGCAGCCATTGATACTCAGCCACGGTTCACTGGCCTGGGATCCGCGCTCGCACAGCGCCAGCGTGGATGGCCAGCCGCTGCCCCTGACTCCCCGGGAGTTCGCTGTTCTGGGCCTGCTGCTGCGCCATCGCGGCCGCGCATTCAGCCGGATGGACATCCTTGAGCGCACCGCCGGCAGCGACAGCGAGGTGTCCGACCGCAGCGTCGAAGTGCTGGTGTTCGGCCTGCGCCGCAAGCTCGACGCGGCCGGCTTGATCGGCCTGATCGAAACCCGCCGTGGCGCGGGCTATCTGATTCCGTGATTGCCGCGTCACGATGAAACTGGCCTCGCTATCCGCGCGCATCACCACCTTGCTGGTCGTGACCAGTCTGCTGGTGCTCGGTGGCGGCGCCAAAATGATGGATTGGCGCGTAGATCACGAACTGGAGAGCCGCTTTCGGGAGAACCTGCTGACCCAGGCCAACGCCTTGAGCACGATGTTCCAGCTGGAAGAGGGCGAAACCCCGGACACGGCGCCGATCCGCCCGCACGCAAGTGTGCTCGGTGGCGACAGCCCGACCTATTATGAGGTGCGCTGCGACGGCACCCCGGTGCTGCGCAGCACACCGGCGCCGCCAGTGCTTCCGCCCGGTTGGCCGGGCAGGGCAGACAGTCAGCCGGGTTTCAGCAGTCTGCGGCATGCCGGCAGGCGGCTGGGCGCTGTCCAGTTCAGGTTCGTTGCCGCTGCCGCTGCCGGTTCGCATGACAATCCACCGACCGTTGCATCATCCGGCCAGCATCCCGCGCCCCGTCGCTGCGTGCTGTTGTTCGAGCAGGATCGCGCCACGACCGACGCTATCCTGCTGGCGATCGACTGGATTCTGCTGCTGAGCCCGGCGCTCGCCCTGCTGATTGCACTGGTGGCCGTGCCATTGATCGTGCGCCGCGGGCTGCGCCCGATGAGTGCGCTGGTCGACCGCATGCGCGACATCGGCCCCAATGCACCCGGCCAACGCCTGACCGCCAGCGGCATGCGCGAGCTCGATCCGCTGGTGGCGCGCTTCAATGACGTGCTCGAGCGGATGGACGAAGGACTGGCCCGCGAGCGCCAGTTTGCCAGCGGGCTTGCCCACGAGACGCGTACCAGGCTGGCCGAGCTGCGCGTGCTGACCGAGGTGGAGTCACGCTACCCGAGCGGTCGCGAGCTGTCCGACGTGCTCGGCGAAGTCGGCCAGATCGGCCGCGAGCTCGAAGCCACGGTGACCGCCCTGCTGTTGTTGACCCGCCTGCAGTCCGGCCTGGAACAATCCCGGCCGCAAGCCGTCGCCTTGCCCGCCTGGCTGGAACGCCAATTGCAGCGGCAGCAGGCTGTGGTTGCCGATCGGGGCATATCCCTGCGCCTGGCTGGCACGCCCCCGGCATGGTTGTTCACCGACCCGGCGCTGCTGGAAGTGGTGGTCGGCAACCTGCTGGGCAATGCGTGCTGCTATGCGCCAACCGGTGACAGCGTGAACGTGCAACTGCAGGCGAACGGCATGGACATCAACAACGCGGCCCAGGATTTGAGTGCCGACGATCTGCCGAATCTGGGCCAACGCTTCTGGCGCAAGCAATTGCCGCACGTCGGCCATGCCGGGCTGGGCCTGGCGCTGGCGCATGCTGCAGCCGAGGCGCTGCAATTGCGTCTCACTTTCTGCCTGGATACCAGCCAGCGACTGCACGCCACACTTTCCTGGCCACCAGAAATGACCCGACGGATGCACGAATCGTGACGGACACCGCCGAACGCAAACCCATCCTGCTCGCCTGGAGCGGCGGCAAGGACTGCCTGCTGGCGCTGCAACGACTGCTCGCCGATCCGCACTGGCAGGTGGTTGGATTGCTCACCACGGTCAACCGCAACTACCAGCGCGTGGCCATGCACGGTGTCCGCCTCGATGTGCTGCTGGCGCAGACCGAGGCACTCGGCCTGCCGCTGGTCGAGGTGTCGCTGGACTGGCCCGGCAGCAACGAAGCGTACGAGCAGGCGCATGCGCAGGCACTGATCGAGGCACGCATGCGCTGGCCGGGCATCCGTCATTGTGCATTCGGCGACCTGTTCCTGCAGGACGTGCGCGACTACCGGGTGCGTCAGCTTGGTCGCGACAATTGGCGCGCGGTCTTCCCGCTGTGGGGCGAGGACACCGCTGCGCTGTCGCGGCGCTTCGTCAGTGAAGGTCACCGCGCGATGCTGTGCTGCGTCGACATCCAGCAACTCGATGCCCGCTGGTGCGGCCGCCAATATGATGCTGCGTTGCTGGATGCGCTGCCGGCCGGGGTCGATCCCTGTGGCGAGCGCGGCGAATTCCACACGCTTGCTCATGCCAGCCCGCTGTTCCGCCAGCCGCTCAGGCTGCGCCGCGGTGAGTCGGTGCTGCGCGACGGGCGCTTCCAGTTCACCGATTTTCTTCTCGACGAGCATGCCTGATCACGCGGAACGCCTGGTGCTGCCCGACGTACTGCAGGCCGGTCTGGCCCTGGTGTTCTGTGGCACGGCTGCCGGCAAGCGCTCGGCCGCCGAGGGCGCCTACTACGCCCATCCCGGCAACCTGTTCTGGCGCGCCTTGTTCGAGGCCGGGCTGACCCCGCGCCAGCTGGCGCCAGCGGAGTTCCCGCTGCTGCCCCGCTACGGCATCGGCCTCACCGATCTGGCCAAGCACCATAGCGGCAACGACAGCGAGCTGCCGCGCACGGCATTCGACGTACCCGGCCTGATCGACCGGATCGGGCAGCATCGCCCGCCATGGCTGGCCTTCACCAGCAAAAACGCCGCCCGCGCCGCGCTCGGCCGCGCGGTCGACTACGGTACGCAGCGGGAGACCTTCGGCAATACACAACTGTTCGTGCTGCCCTCGCCCTCGGGACAGGCACGCGGACACTGGAGTCTGCAACCGTGGCTGGAACTGGGCCTGATCTACCGCGCGACCTGCACGACAGCGGCGGCAATCGACGCGGAACGCGATGCCGTCAGGTGATCCGCCACGTTCCTTGGCAGTGGTCAGCCACGGCCTCAGTCGATCGGCGTATGCCGGTACCTGCTCACATCCTCGGGTCGCACCACCCCGGCATGGTTCGTCCATGCGCGGCGGATGTAGCTGACCACCGCCGATACCTCGCTGTCGCTCAGTTGCTGGGCGAACGGCGGCATGGAATAGGGTCGTGGATTGGCTGCAGTCAGTGGCGTGAAGCCGCCGAGCAGCACCATTCGCGTCGCATTCATCCCGCTCGGCTCGGTCACCGAGGAATTGCCATCCAGCGGCGGATAGACTCCGGCGACACCGCTGCCATCCTTGCGGTGGCATGCCGCGCAGTGCTGGCTGTAGACCTTTTCGCCCTGCTCGATCACCGCCGCCGCAACGGGCGCTGACTTCTGCTCGGCTGCCGCCGCTCGTGGCGGCAACGAGGCGAGGTAGGTCGCCATGGCCTGCAGGTCATCCCTGCTGATGTGCTGGGTGCTGCCCACGACCACATCGGCCATCGGCCCAAACGCTGCGCCTTTTGCCGACAGACCGGTTTGCAGGAGGTCGACAACATCCTGCTCACTCCAGCCCTGCAGACCGCCGTTGCTCTGCATGCTCAGATCCGGCGCGTACCAGTTCTGCATGGGGATCTGGCCACCGCTGAGATGCTCATTCTGCGGCGTCCCGCCGAGCGAGTCGCGCGCTGCGTGGCACTCATTGCAGTGCGCCGGCCCCTGTACCAGATAGGCGCCCCGATTCCACTGCGGCGATCGCTTCGGATCGGGCTTGAACACACCTTCCTTGAAGTACAGCGCGCGCCACCCGAGCAGACTGCGGCGTATGCTGTAGGGGAACGCAAGCGACGAAGCCGTGGCGGCCTGACGAATCGGTGGCAATGACTTCAGGTAGGCGAACATCGCCAGCGCATCGTCGCGATTCACCTTGGTGTAGGAGGTGTAGGGGAACGCCGGGTAAAACAGTTCGCCGTGACGTCCCCGGCCGGCATGCAGCGCCTGCCAGAAATCCTCGAAACTCCAGTTGCCCAGTCCGGTTTCGGGATCCGGCGTGATATTGGGCACGGGAATGTCGCCAAACGGCGTTGCCAATGCGCGGCCACCCGCCAGCGCCGCGCCACCCTGCGCGGTGTGGCAACCGGCGCAATCACCGACGGTGACCAGGTATTCGCCCTTGGCGATCAGTGCCGGATCACGCAGCGTCGAGGCAGCGAACTTGCTCATCGCTGGCGATGTCGGCTGATGGCGACCACCGAAAAACAGCCAGACCAGCAACAGCACCATCAGCACCACGACCCACAGCGCCAGCCGACGCAGCCATTTCATGCGCCGTCTCCACTGGCGCCCAGCACGCCGCAAGGCAAGGGTGGCGTCACCGAACCTGCCGCCTGCGCTTTCGTATCAACCGGCGGCTGGCGACTGGCCAGCGCTGCTGCCACCGCCGTGATGTCGGATGCGCCGAGCCGGTTGGCGACCACCGCCATGCAATCCGGCGCCAGCGCAGCGCGGGTGTGCGTGCGCCACGAGCCCAGCTGCGCACTGATGTAGTCATAGGGCAGCCCGACCAGACCCGGCGTGGAGGGTTGCACCCCGGTCAGCTGACTGCCATGGCAGCTGGCGCAGGCAGGAATATGACGCGCCGCATCACCCTTGCTGACCAGTTGCTCGCCACGCAACAAGGTCGCGGCGGAAACCGGCGGCAGCGGCGAGCGGGTAAAGGGCACCTGCTGCGCGGCGAAATATCCCGCGATCTCCTGCATGTAGGCTGGGCTCAACTGGCGCAGGGTGTATTCCATCGGTGCGTACTTGCGCAGCCCGTTCTGGAAATTCTGCATCTGGCGCACCAGGTAGGCGGCCGGCTTGCCTGCCAGGCGGGGAAAGTAGCCGCTGCCCGGCGTACCCTCACCATGCACCCCGTGACATGACGTGCATGCGGCGATCCGCTGCTGCAGCGTGTCGGGTATGGCCGGCGCACTGGCGGCACGCGCCGGCCAGCCGAGCAGTTGCACGAGGGCACAAAGGACAGTGGCGCCGAAGAATGTGGCAAGGCGATGCTGGGCACGGATCATCGGGCAATTATACGCAGGCGTGGCTGGAGCCATCGTGGCCGGGTCGCGACAGGCCGGGCTCCAGCAATCAGACCTGGCCACCGTTGGGCAGCCAAGTCGTCAGTGGCGATCCCGGCGTCGGTGGGGCAACAAGCGAAGCACAGGCGAACGCCATGGCGTTCGCCACGCTGAACCCGATCCTGACCTCGCTCAGCCCTGCCCGCCGACCGACTTGCGCACGATCAGCATGGCCAGCTCGAGCGACTGCTCATAGTTGAGACGAGGGTCGACGGTCGATTTGTAGGCTCGATCGAGGTCGGATTCGGACAGGTCACGTGCACCGCCCATGCATTCGGTAACGTCCTCGCCGGTCAATTCCAGATGCACTCCGCCAAGCCGCGTACCGACGCTGGCATGGATATCGAATGCCTGATCGAGTTCGCCGCGGATATTGTCGAAGCGACGAGTCTTGTAGCCGTTCGACGTGCTCTCGGTATTGCCGTGCATCGGGTCGGCCACCCACAGTACCCTGCGCCCCTCGCGCTTCACCGCCTCCAGCAAGGGCGGCAGCGCGGTGGCAACCTTCTGGTTGCCCATGCGGTGGATCAGGGTGAGTCGACCGGGCTCATCGTGCGGATTCAACGCGTCAATCAACGGCAACAGTTGCCCGGCAGTCACTGACGGCCCGACCTTGACCGCGATCGGATTGCGGATGCCGCGGAAATATTCCACATGCGCGCCCTCCAGCGCAGCGGTGCGCATGCCGATCCAGGGAAAATGCGTGGAAAGGTTGAACCAACCCGCATGGCGTGGCACCTGGCGGGTCAACGCCTGCTCGTAATGCAGGAGCAAGGCCTCGTGCGAGGTGAAGAAATCCACCTTGGAGAAACCGGCGATCGGGCCAGCCAGAGTTTCCATGAAGCGCAGGGAGTCGCCGATCCCGGCAACCATCTGACGATACTCACCGGCCAGTGGCGAATGTTCAACCCAGGCCAGATCCCAGTACTCCGGATGATGCAGATCGGCGAAGCCGCCATCAATGAGCGCGCGCACGAAGTTCATCGTCAACGCGGAGTGGGCATGCGCCTGGATCAACCGCTGCGGGTCGGGTCGCCGCGCCTCGGCAGTGAACTCCGGACTGTTGACCACATCGCCGCGAAAACTCGGCAAGGTCAGGCCATCGCGGGTCTCCGTATCGGTCGAGCGCGGCTTCGCATACTGGCCGGCGAAACGTCCCACCAGCAGCACCGGCTTCTTGAGGCCATGCACGAGCACCAGACTCATCTGCAAGAGCACCTTCAACCGATTGGAAATCAGCGGACTGGTGCAGTCAGCAAAGCTTTCAGCGCAGTCGCCCCCTTGCAACAGGAAGCGGTTGCCATCCTGCGCATCGGCAATCGCCTGCTTGAGCGCCAGCACCTCCCACGAGGTGACCAGCGGCGGCAGCTGGGCGAGATGTGCACCCGCCCTGCCGAGCTCGACGGCGTCGTCGTAGTGCGGCTGCTGCAGAGCTTCACGCTGCTGCCAAGAATCCGGCGCCCACGGGGCTGCGGCAACAGAACGGTCGCTATTCATCGGGTCGGCCTTCAACGCATCAACAAGTTTCATGGCGGCGACACCTTCCGGCGTACCGCAAGCACTGCGAGGGCTCCAAGCAGAATGAACCAGAGCAAGCTCCATGCCGGCATCGGCAGACCTAGAATCGGCTCCACCTTGGCGCATTCCCCGGAGCCGGTGAATACCAGCTTCAATACCTGGGAAAACGGAAACGCGCTGAACATGTAGTCCAGCGGCGGCCCGCACGACGGAACCTGATCAGCCGGCAGCGACTGGATCCACAAATGCCGCCCTGCCACGACAATGCCAAACACTTCGCCAAGACAGACGCCAGCGGCATAGATCATGCGCATGCGGCCGCGCGGGGCATGCAGGGCACCCAGCAGAAAGAACAGCCCCATCACGATGAAGCCGACCCGCTGGAAAATGCACAATGGACAGGGAAACATCTGCCAGTGGTATTCCGCAAAAAGCGCGAAACCGATCAACCCGGCACATGCGACAAAGCCGGCTAGGAAACTGACGCGATACGACCAGTGGATGGGATTCATGGCACTTTGCTGCGTTGCGGAACAACGACATTACCTGTTCGCCGCCGCGCTGTCAGCAGGATTGCGGCAATCCGTCGAAATTCGGCAAGAACAGCCCGTCCGCACAAAGCAAAACCCGGCTGATCGCTCGGCCGGGTTGCATATGGACGTCTGAACATCACATCGACCCGAAAACCGCCATCGGGCAACGGGTGCAGCGCTTACTCGACGTCGAGCGCCTCGACCTGCGGTCGACCCACAAGTTCGACATACGCCATCGGTGCGTTGTCGCCGGGACGGAAGCCGCACTTGAGGATGCGCAGGTAGCCGCCCGGACGCTCCTTGTAACGCGGACCCAGCTCGACAAACAACTTGCCGACCGCTTCCTTGTCGCGCATGCGCGAGAAGGCCAGGCGGCGATTGGCAACACCGTCGGTCTTGGCCAGCGTGATCAGCGGCTCGGCGACCCGACGAAGTTCCTTCGCCTTGGGCAAGGTGGTGCGGATCAGCTCATGCTTCATCAGCGAGGAGGCCATGTTGCGAAACATGGCTTCGCGATGACTGCTGGTGCGATTGAATTTGCGTCCGGATTTTTGGTGGCGCATGGCTAAATTCTCTATCTGTTGTTATGAAAAGCCGGCACCTGTGTCCGGCTTCCCGCGGTTACCCGCTTATAAAGGCCCCATTGCAGCAGGCTCTTGTGAAGAATGCAGCCTCGGATGGCCGCTTCTGGACTTGCCAGATACTGGAACGGTCGCCGCAAGAGCGACCGTTCAGACTGCCGCGATCACGGATGATCGCATCAACCCCGCTAACCCAGCTGCATGCCGTGCGACAAGCCCGGCGGCGGCCAGTTTTCAAGCTTCATGCCAAGGGCCAGACTACGGCCACCCAGCACGTCCTTGATCTCGGTCAGGGACTTCTTGCCCAGGTTTGGCGTCTTCAGCAGCTCGACCTCGGTCTTCTGCACCAGATCACCGATGTAATAGATGCTCTCGGCCTTCAGGCAGTTGGCCGAACGCACGGTCAGCTCCAGATCGTCGATCGGGCGCAGCAGCAACGGATCGAATCCGCTCTTCTCCGCCTTGTCGGTGGCGCTTTCGCGGCGCGAGAAGTCACCAAACACCGACAGTTGGTCGTTGATGATCTCGGCGGCCTTGCGCACCGCATCTTCCGCACCGATCGTGCCGTTGGTCTCGATGTCCAGCACCAGCTTGTCGAGGTTGGTTCGCTGCTCGACACGAGCCGCATCCACTTCGTAGGCCACACGCAGCACCGGCGCGAACGATGCGTCCAGCTGCAGGCGACCGATCGGACGCGCTTCATCATCCGGGTGCTGACGCGTGCTGGCCGGCTGATAGCCAACGCCGCGACGCACCTTCAGGCGCATGTTGAGCGCGATGTCCTTGGTCAGGTGGCAAAGCACGTGCTCGGGGTTGATGATCTCCACCGAGTGGTCGACGACAATGTCGCCAGCCGTCACCACGCCCTTGCCCTTTTTGGACAGGGTCAGGGTCACCTCATCGCCGGTATGCTGACGAATCGCCACGTCCTTCAGGTTCAACAGGACTTCGATGACGTCCTCCTGCAAACCTTCCAGCGTGGTGTATTCGTGCAGCACGCCATCGATCTCGACCTCGACGATGGCGCTGCCGGGGATCGAGGAGAGCAGCACGCGACGCAGCGCGTTGCCCAGGGTGTGACCGAAGCCACGCTCGAGCGGCTCGACCACCACCTTGGCGCGGTTGGCTCCGAGCTGTTCGACGCTGAGGCCACGCGGCCGCAGCACACTAGTTGACGAAACTGCCATGCAGAGCTCCGGTAATTACTTCGAGTAAAGCTCGATAATCAATGCTTCATTGATGTCGGACGGCAGATCACCGCGATCCGGCACCGACTTGAACGTACCTTCAAACTTCTTCGCATCGACTTCGACCCAGATCGGACGCAGATCCATGGTGTCGAAGACGGTCGCCGCTTCCTGCACGCGCAGCTGCGCGCGGGCCTTCTCGGTAAGCGAGATAGCGTCACCCGGGCGAACCTGGAAGGAAGGAATGTTCACCTTCTTGCCGTTCACCAGAATCGCCTTGTGCGCGACCAGCTGGCGGGCCTGGGCGCGGGTCACCGCAAAGCCCATGCGATAGACAACATTGTCCAGACGGCTTTCGAGCAGGCGCAACAGGTTTTCACCGGTGTTGCCCTTGAGGGTCGACGCCTTGGTGTAGTAATTGCCGAACTGACGCTCGAGCACACCATAGATGCGCTTGACCTTCTGCTTCTCACGCAACTGCACCGCGTAGTCCGACATCCGCATGCGCTTGTTGGCGCCATGCTGGCCGGGCTTGTTTTCCAGCTTGCACTTGGAGTCCAGCGCGCGCGCCGGGCTCTTCAGGCTGAGATCTGCACCCTCACGGCGGGCGAGTTTGCAGGTAGCTCCACGATAACGGGCCATGTTTTCATCTCTTTCAAATAGTCCGACCAGGGATGGCCGGTTATTGACTTTTCGCGATCAGGGATGATCGCAAAAAAACAACCCTTAGACTCGACGCTTCTTTGGGGGACGGCAGCCGTTGTGCGGAATCGGCGTGACATCGATGATGTTGAGCACCTTGTAGCCCAACGCATTCAGCGAACGCACGGCCGACTCGCGGCCCGGGCCTGGGCCCTTGATGCGCACTTCCACCGTCTTCACGCCGTAGTCGCCTGCAGCACGACCGGCCTTCTCGGCGGCAACCTGCGCAGCGAACGGGGTCGACTTGCGCGAGCCACGGAAACCGGCGCCGCCGGCAGTAGCCCACGACAAGGCATTGCCCTGGCGATCGGTGATGGTGACGATGGTGTTGTTGAAGGAGGCCTGCACGTGCGCCACGGCATCCGTGACAACGCGCTTGATCTTCTTCTTGGTCTTGACCGGCTTAGCCATAATTTTTGAGGCTCTTGGTAATCAGTGCGGTCACGGATGACCGCTCTTTGATCTTCGCGATCATGGTCGATCGCACTAGTGCAATCACTTCTTGATCGCGCGACGGGGACCCTTGCGGGTACGTGCGTTGGTACGCGTGCGCTGGCCGCGCACCGGCAGGCCACGACGGTGGCGCAAGCCACGGTAGCAACCCAGATCCATCAATCGCTTGATGGCCATACCCACCTCACGGCGCAGGTCGCCTTCGACGATGTACTTGCCGATTTCGTGGCGGATCTTCTCCACCTCGCCTTCACTGAGGGACTTGATCTGGGTGGTGGGAACCACGCCAGCATCCACGCAGACCTTCCTGGCACGGCTGCGGCCGATACCGTAAATGCTCTGCAGACCAACCCAGACATGCTTCTGGACCGGCAAATTGACACCCGCGATGCGCGCCATGATGTACTTCTCCGATGCGTTTCGTGCGCGGTAAACGCGCAATTTTAACCTGAATTACCCGAACTGGAAAGCCCTGCGACACCGCGGTGCCGCCACTCCCCGACCATGGCCCCCTCGTTGGCAGCGTCAGCTGCGGCGGAGATTGGCCTTCTTGAGCAGACTGTCGTACTGGTGACTGACCAGATGCGCCTGGATCTGCGCCGTGAAATCCATCACCACGACCACCACGATCAGCAGCGATGTGCCACCGAAATAGAACGGCACATGCCAGAAGCTCTGCATGAACGATGGCACCAGACACACCGCCACCAGATACAACGCACCGACGCCGGTCAAGCGAGTCATCACCGCATCGATATAGTTCGAGGTGGCGCGACCCGGACGAATGCCCGGAATCAGCGCGCCCGAGCGCTTGAGGTTGTCTGCGGTCTCATCAGCGTTGAACACGATCGCCGTGTAGAAGAACGCAAACCCGATCACCAGCACCGAAAACACGATTTCGTACAGCGGATTGCCAGGGCTCAGCGACTGCGTCAGATCCTGCAGCCAGCGCTGCGGATGGCCGGTGCTGAACCAGCTCACCGCCGTTGCCGGAAACATCAGCAAGCTGGAGGCGAAGATCGGCGGAATCACACCCGACATGTTGATCTTCAACGGCAGGTTGGAGCTCTGATTCTGATAAGCCTTCTGGCCACCCGAACGCCGCGCGTAGTTGACCGTGATGCGCCGCTGCGCCCGCTCCATGAACACCACGAAAGCGGTTGTTGCCAACACCACCACAAACACCAGCAACAGCTTGATCAGCGACAGCTCGCCGTTATTCGCCATGCCGAGCGTATGCACCACCGCCGCCGGCAGACCGGCCACAATCCCGGCGAAGATCAACAACGAGATGCCGTTGCCGATGCCGCGCTCGGTCATCTGCTCACCCAGCCACATCAGGAACATGGTGCCCGCGGTGAGACCGACCACGGACGACATGATGAAACCGAAGCCAGGCGTATACACCACCGGAGCACCACCCGCCGCAGTCTGGTTCTGCAGCGCCATCGCGATGCCGAACGACTGAAACGCTGCCAGCGCCACCGTGGCATAGCGCGTATACATCGTCATCTTGCGCTTGCCGGCCTCGCCTTCCTTGCGCAGGCCCTGCAGGCTGGGCAGAACCGAACCCATCATCTGGAACACGATCGACGCCGAGATGTACGGAATCACGCCGAGCGCAAACACCGAAAAACGCGCCAGCGCACCGCCGGAGAACATGTTGAACATGTCCATCAAGCCGTTGCCGTTGACCAGATTGGTCATCGCCTCCGGATTGACACCCGGAACCGGAATGAACGAACCCAGTCGGAACACCATCAACGCACCGACCACGAAGAAGATGCGCTGCCGGAGTTCGGTCAGCTTGCCCAGCTTGCCCAGTGCATTACCCTTGGCTGCAGCCACGCCCGATTACTCCACGCTGCCGCCGGCCGCCTCGATGGCTGCCTTGGCGCCGGCCGTAGCCAGCAGACCCGACAACTTCACCGCGCGACCGATTTCACCCTTGAGCACTACCTTGACCTTCTTCGCGCGGCTGTTGATCAGGCCAGCCTGATGCAGCGCGACAACATCGATCACGTCACCCTTGAGGTGGGCCAACTGATACAGGAAAACTTCCTGGCTCTCGACCTTCTTCTTCGAACGGAAACCAACCTTCGGCATCCGGCGGTTCAGCGGCATCTGGCCGCCTTCAAAACCAAATTTATGGGTGCCACCGGCACGAGCGTGCTGACCCTTGTGGCCGCGCCCCGCCGTCTTGCCCATGCCCGAACCGATGCCGCGACCAACGCGCAGGCGCGTCTTGTGCGAACCGGCGGCAGGCTGAATGTCATTCAAACGCATGATACTTACTCCTCGACCCGGACCAGGTAATAGACCGTGTTGATCAGGCCACGAACCTGCGGGCTGTCCTTCAATTCACGGACGTCGTTGATCTTGCCCAGACCCAGCGCCTTGACGCTGAGACGGTGACGCGACTGGACGCCACGCAGGCCCTTGACCAGGCGCACGCGAACGGTCTTGTCGGCGGATTGTTGAGACTTAGCCATTGCCGAGCACCTCTTCCAGGGTCTTGCCACGCTTGGCGGCGATCTTCTTGGGCGAGGCAACCGCCTGCAGGCCCTTGATGGTGGCACGCACCAGGTTGATCGGATTGCGTGAACCCACGGCCTTGGCCAGCACGTTCTTGACGCCCACCACTTCCAGAACAGCGCGCATGGCGCCACCAGCGATCACGCCGGTACCTTCTGAAGCCGGCTGCATGTACACGCGGGCCGCGCCGTGATTTGCCTTGATGGCGTACCACAAGGTGCCGTTGTTCAATTCGATGTTCACCATCTGACGACGGGCACGCTCCATCGCCTTGGAGATGGCCACCGGCACTTCACGCGCCTTGCCATAACCGAAGCCGACCTTGCCCTCGCCATCGCCGACCACGGTCAGCGCAGTGAAACTCATCTGGCGGCCACCCTTGACGGTCTTGGCCACGCGGTTGACGGCGATCAACTTCTCGAGCAAGCCGTCCGAATTTTCGCGATCGTTTGAAGACATGTTCTTTTCCATGTGCCCGGCTAACCGGGACTTTGCTTGCGGCTGAGCCGCTTGGAGTTGTAGGTATCTCGCTGGGCAAGTGGCCTGCGCCAAGGCAGCCCACCACCCGGGTGGTGCTTCAGAATTTCAGACCCGCTTCGCGTGCCGCCTCAGCCAATGCCTTGATGCGGCCGTGATAGCGGAAACCGGAGCGGTCAAATGCCACCGACTCGACACCCGCAGCCATCGCGCGTTCGGCAACAGCCTTCCCCACTGCAGCGGCCGCAGCAATGTTCTTGGTGCCCTTGAGGCCTTCCGCAACCGACTTCTGCACGGTCGAAGCGGCTGCCACGACGTTCTGCCCGGAAGCATCGAACACTTGTGCATACAGATGCTGGCCGGTGCGATGCACCGACAGGCGCGCCACCGCGAGCTTGCGAATGTGCGAACGCGTTGACTTGGCGCGGCGCAGGCGATTTTCGTTCTTGTTCATCGTCATAATTCCTGGAAAGCGGATCGGCTTTGATGAGCTGACAGCCCCTGCTCTTGTCTGGAGTGCGGCCATGAATGGCCGCATCCCAGACGCAGGGACAGAGTACTAACCCACTTATGCCTTCTTGGCTTCCTTCAGCGTGATCTTCTCACCGGCATAACGGACACCCTTGCCCTTGTAGGGCTCAGGCGGACGGAAACCACGGATCTTTGCAGCCACCTGACCGACGACCTGCTTGTCGGTGCCCTTGATCAGCACCTCGGTCTGGGTCGGGGTCTCGATGCTGATGCCTTCCGGCGCATCGAACAGCACCGGATGGGAAAAGCCCAGGCTCAGATTCAGCGATTTGCCGGCCATCGCAACGCGGTAACCGACACCGACCAGCTCAAGCTTGCGCTCATAACCCGTCGAAACACCGGTGACCATGTTTGCAAGCAGCGCCCGCGCTGTACCGCCGAACTTGTCATCGGCGCCTTCGACCAGGCTGATCGTGGCAACGCCGTTCTCGACGGCAACGGCCACGCCAGGCAGGTGATGCACGCTGAGCGTGCCCTTCGGGCCCTTGACCGTGATGTTTTCGGCACCGACCGTCAGCTCGACACCCTTGGGCAGGGAAATGGGTTGTTTGGCAACACGTGACATCGAAAGACTCCTTACGCCACTTGGCCGATGACTTCGCCGCCCAGACCCTTGGCACGGGCCTGCGCATCGGTCAGCAGACCGGCGGAAGTGGAGATGATCGAGATACCCAGGCCGCCAAGCACCTTCGGCAACTCGTCCTTGCCGCGATAAACACGCAGGCCGGAACGGCTCACCCGGGAAATGTTCTCGATGGCCGGCTGGCCGTCGAAATACTTGAGCTTGATCTCGAGCACCGGCTTGCCTTCCTCAGCGGAAGTCTTGGCGTCGAGGATGTAGCCCTCGTTCTTGAGAAGGTCGGCGATCGCCACCTTCAGCTTCGACGACGGCATACGCACAACCGGCTTGCCCATGGCCTGGGCATTGCGGACACGCGTAAACAGATCGGCGATGGGATCAGTCATGCTCATGAAAACATCCTTCAGAGTGCACCGATATCCGATAAAACCGGAAATCAATCAGATTGTGAGCCGACCATCAGCCGACCTGCCTTGCGCAGACCGCTGACTATATCAGCATTTTCAGGTTTTAGCGAATGTCGATGCGATAGTCGCATCAGTTACGGCGCCAGGGCGCCGCCACCTGAATCAGTAACGCAAACCTGGTTGCGCCGCCCGATTCAGCAAGTCTTTGTCTTACCAGCTGGCTTTGCGCAGGCCCGGCACGTCACCGCGCATGGTTGCTTCACGCAGCTTGTTGCGACCCAGGCCGAATTTGGCGTAGACCGCACGCGGACGGCCGGTCAAGGCGCAGCGCGTACGCTGGCGCACCGGACTGGCATCACGCGGCAGCTTCTGCAGCTTGGACTGCGCCGCCATTTTCTCCTCGTAAGAGGCTTTGGGGCTCAGCACGATCGCCTTCAGTTCAGCGCGCTGGGCAGCGAACTTCTGCACGAGTTTGGTCCGCTTGATATCGCGGTTCACCATTGATGTCTTGGCCATGGACTACGCGCCTGTCAATTACGGAAGGGGAAGCTGAAGGCCGTCAACAGGGCCTTGGCTTCATCATCGGTCTTGGCGGTGGTGGTGATGGAGATATCCATGCCACGCAGCGCATCGACCTGGTCGAAATCGATCTCTGGAAAGATGATCTGTTCCTTGATACCAAAGTTGTAGTTGCCGCGGCCATCGAACGCCTTCGCCGACACACCGCGGAAATCGCGCACGCGGGGCAGCGAGATGTTGATCAGGCGATCCAGGAACTCCCACATCTGGGCACGACGCAGCGTCACCTTGCAGCCGATCGGCCAACCGTCGCGAATCTTGAACGAGGCGACGGAAACGCGCGCCTTGGTCGTGATCGGCTTCTGACCGGACAGCTTGGCCATATCGGCGACAGCGTTCTCGAGCACTTTCTTGTTGCCCGCCGCCTCACCCACGCCCATGTTCAGCGTGATCTTGGTGATGCGGGGAACCTGCATCACGTTCTGGTAGCCGAACTGCTCGGTGAGCTTCGCGACTACCTGCTCTTTATAAAAATTTTCAAGGCGCGTCATCATCGTGTTCCTTACGCGTCCACGACCTCGCCAGTCGAACGGAACACGCGTACCTTGCGCCCGTCTTCGAGCGTTTTGGTGCCGACGCGTTCACCCTTGTTCGTGGCGGGGTTGAACAGCTGCACATTGGAGAGATGGATCGAAGCTTCACGCTCGACGATACCGCCGGCCTGGTTGGCCTGCGGATTCGCCTTGGTGTGACGCTTGACCAGATTCACGTTGGAGACGAATACGCGATCGTCCGCAACACGCAGCACATCGCCGCGCTGACCTTTGTTCTTGCCGGTGATCACGAGGACCTGATCACCCTTTCGGATACGGTTCATTTTGTGATCTCCGCTCAGAGCACTTCGGGCGCAAGCGAGACGATCTTCATGAACTTCTCGCTGCGCAGCTCGCGGGTAACCGGCCCGAAAATACGGGTACCGATCGGCTCGAGCTTGTTGTTGAGGAGCACCGCTGCATTGCCGTCGAAACGGATCAGCGAGCCATCGGGACGGCGCACACCCTTGGCGGTACGAACCACCACGGCGTTGTACACCTCACCCTTCTTCACCTTGCCACGGGGAATAGCATCCTTCACGGTGACCTTGATCACGTCGCCGATCGATGCGTAACGACGCTTGGAGCCGCCGAGCACCTTGATGCACATCACTTCCTTCGCGCCGCTGTTGTCCGCTGCGGATAGCGTGCTTTGCATTTGGATCATGGCTGCACCCTCCCTTAGACGTTGGCGCGCGTGATGATTTCAACCACGCGATGATGTTTGGTCTTGGACAACGGACGGCACTCGGCGATACGCACGAGGTCGCCCTCATTCGCACCAAGATCGTCCTGCGCATGCAACTTGGTCGAACGGCGGATGATCTTGCCGAGCAGCCAATGCTGAACCTGACGCTCGACCAGCACGGTCACGGTCTTGTTCATCTTGTTGCTGGTGACGCGCCCCTGGAGAGTACGCGCCTGCTTCGTTTCTGCTTGAACCTGGATGTCGCTCATGTCGGCCGTCCCTTACTTCTTTCCGCCGAGCACAAACTTCGTGCGGGCGATGTCACGCCGAACGCGGCGGAGCTGGTGCGGCTGAGTGAGCTGACCCGAACCCTTTTGCATGCGCAGATTGAACTGCTCCTTGCGCAGGTCCAGCAGATGCTGCTTCAACTCGTCGGCCGACTGGTTGTTGATATCTTTGGTGGCCATCACATCACCGCCCGGGTTACGAACTGGGTCTGCACCGAAAGCTTGGCGGCGGCCAGGCGAAACGCCTCGCGTGCCGTTGACTCATCGACGCCCTCGATTTCATACAGCATGCGACCGGGCTGGATCGGGGCGACCCAGAACTCGACGCTGCCCTTGCCCGCACCCATGCGGACCTCGATCGGCTTCTTGGTGATCGGCTTGTCGGGGAACACGCGGATCCACAACTTGCCGCCACGCTTGACGAAGCGAGTGATGCAACGACGGGCCGCCTCGATCTGGCGCGCGGTGAGCGCGCCATGCGTGGTCGCCTTCAGGCCGTACTCGCCAAAGCTGACGAGGTTGGAGCACTGGGCCAGGCCGTCGTTACGACCCTTGAACTGCTTGCGGTATTTGGTGCGCTTGGGTTGCAACATGGCAACTCTCCTTACTTCGCAGTCCGCTCGCGGCGGCCGTCACCGGCCTCGCGACGCGAATCATTACGACGACCTTCGCCACCCTCGCGGCGCGGCTGCGACGGCTCGTCTTTCGACTCCTGGCTGGCTGCGGCCAGATCGAAGATCTCGCCCTTGTAGATCCAGACCTTGATGCCGATGATGCCGTAGGTGGTGCTCGCCTCGGCGGTGCCGTAGTCGATGTCGGCGCGCAGCGTATGCAGCGGCACACGACCCTCGCGGCTCCATTCGGAACGGGCAATCTCGGCACCGTTCAAACGACCGGACACGTTGATCTTGATGCCGAGTGCGCCCAGGCGCATGGCGTTGCCGACCGAACGCTTCATCGCGCGGCGGAACATGATGCGACGCTCGAGCTGCTGCGCAATCGACTCGGCAACCAGCTGAGCATCAAGCTCCGGCTTGCGCACTTCATTGACGTTGATGTGCGTCGGAACGCCCATCATGTCGCTGACTTCCTTGCGCAGCTTCTCGATATCCTCGCCCTTCTTGCCGATCACCACGCCCGGGCGGGCGGTGTGGATCGTCACGCGCGCGGTCTTCGCCGGACGCTCGATCTGGATCTTCGAGATACCGGCGGCAGCGAGTTTCTTCTTGAGCATGTCGCGAACCTTGATATCGGCCACGAGATACTTAGCGTAATCGCCCTTGTTGGCGAACCACTTCGAGTTCCAGTCCTTGGCAATGCCGAGGCGGATACCGGTGGGATGAACTTTATGACCCATCGTCTATGTCCCCGGTCAGTTACCAACAACCACAGTGATGTGGCTGGTGCGCTTGAGAATGCGCGAACCGCGGCCTTTGGCGCGGGCGTACATGCGCTTCATCGCCGGACCTTCGTCGACGAAGATGCTGGCGACCTTCAGTTCGTCGACGTCGGCACCGAGATTGTTCTCGGCGTTGGCGACAGCCGACAGCAGCACCTTGCGAACCAGGTGCGCCGCCTTCTTGTTGGTGTAGGTGAGCACGTCGCTGGCCCGGCCCACGGGAAGCCCGCGGACCAGATCAGCCACCAGGCGTGCCTTTTGCGCCGAGATGCGGGCGCCGCGCAGGATCGCTTTGGCTTCAGTGCTCATCACTTGCCCTTCTTGTCGCCGACATGGCCTTTGAACGTGCGGGTCACCGCGAACTCGCCGAGCTTGTGCCCGACCATGTTCTCGTTGATCAGAACGGGCACGTGCTGCCGGCCGTTGTGGATGGCGATGGTCAAGCCGACCATTTCCGGCAAGATCATCGAGCGGCGCGACCAGGTCTTGATCGGACGCTTGTTGTTGGCGGAAACCGCAGCTTCCACCTTCTTTACGAGGTGAAGGTCAACGAACGGACCCTTCTTCAAAGAGCGAGGCATGTCGGTTTCCTGTTACTTGGTACGACGACGCACGATGAACTGCTGCGTGCGCTTGTTGTTACGGGTCTTGTAGCCCTTGGCCGGCGTGCCCCACGGGCTGACCGGATGACGACCACCTGAAGTCTTGCCTTCACCACCGCCGTGCGGATGGTCGACCGGGTTCATCACCACGCCGCGAACGGTGGGGCGAATACCCAACCAGCGCTTGGCACCGGCCTTGCCCAGTTTCTTCAGGCTGTGCTCGCCGTTGCCAACTTCACCGATGGTGGCGCGGCAATCGACCGAGACGCGACGCATCTCGCCGGAGCGCAGACGCAGCGTGGCGTAGCCGGACTCGCGGGCCACCAGCTGCACCGAGGCTCCGGCGCTGCGGGCGATCTGCGCACCCTTGCCGGGGCGCAGCTCAACGCAATGGATCGTGCTGCCCATCGGGATATTGCGCAACTGCAGGCAGTTGCCGGCCCTGATCGGCGCTTCACGCCCGGACACCAGACGATCGTCCACCTGCACGCCCTTCGGCGCGATGATGTAACGACGCTCGCCATCGGCGTAGCACAGCAGCGCGATGTGCGCAGTGCGGTTCGGATCGTATTCGATACGCTCGACGCGGGCGGCGATGCCTTCCTTGTCACGCTTGAAATCGATAATGCGGTAATGCTGCTTGTGACCGCCGCCGCGATGACGCACGGTGATGCGACCATGATGATTGCGGCCACCCGTGCGGGGCTGCGACTCGGTCAACGCCGCGTACGGCGCGCCCTTGTACAGGCCTTCCGTCTTGACGCTGACTGCGTCGCGACGGCCCGGCGAGGTCGGCTTGTGGTTGATTAGTGCCATCTCTAGGAACTCCTGGCTCAGGCCTTGGCGGACACGTCGATGGTCTGGCCATCGGCAAGACGCACATAGGCCTTACGCTTGCCCTGACGACTGCCAGCGCGTTGACGGAAGGCTTTGACCTTGCCCTTGGTGTTGACGAGGTTCACCTGCTCGACCTTCACGTCAAACAGCTTTTCCACGGCAGCACGGACATCGGCCTTGGTCGCCGCTGGGGCGACCACGAATACGTACTGGTTATGCTCGGCCAACCGCGCCGACTTCTCGGAAATATGCGGCGCCCGCAGCGTGTCGAGAATGCGTTCGTTGTTCATGCCAGCCACTCCTCGATCTTCTTCACCGCATCGACCGTCACGACAACATGATCGGAACCGACCAGGCTGACCGGATTGAGGCCCATCACATCCAGCACGTGGATATAGGGAATGTTGCGCGCGGCCAGGAACACGGACTCGGAAGCATCTTCGGAGACCAGCAGCACGCGACCGGCAACTTCCAGCTCGGCCAGCTTGGCAACCATCGCGGACGTCTTCGGTGTGTCGACGCCAAAGCTCTCGACCACCTTCAGACGACCCTGACGAACCAGTTCGGAGAAAATCGAACGGATCGCGACCCGGTACGCCTTGCGGTTGACCTTCTGCTCGTAGCTGCGCGGCTTCGCCGCGAAGGTACGGCCACCACCGACAAAGATCGGGGCACGGTAATCACCATGACGGGCGCCGCCGCCCTTCTGCTTCTTGAACTTCTTGGTGGTACCGGACATCTCGCCGCGGGACAGCTGCGACTGGGTACCGGCACGGCCGGCCGCTTGGTAGGCGACAACGACCTGGTGAACCAGGGCCTTCTTGTACTCACCGCCGAACACTTCGTCCGACACGTTGAGCGACTTGGCGCCAATAACATTGAGTTCCATGGCGTCTCTCCTCAGCTCTTCGTCGTCGGGCGGATGATGACGTCGCCACCGGTTGCACCCGGCACCGCACCTTTAACCGCGATCAGATGACGCTCTGCATCGACCTTGACCACTTCCAGACCCTGCTGCGTGCGATTGACCGCACCCATGTGACCGGACATCTTCTTGCCGGGGAACACGCGACCCGGAGTCTGGCGCTGACCGATGGAGCCCGGCGCGCGATGCGACAGCGAGTTACCGTGGGTGGCGTCACCCATCTTGAAGTTCCAGCGCTTGATCGTGCCCTGGAAACCCTTGCCCTTGGACACACCGGCGACATCGACGATCTGGCCAACGGCAAACACGTCGTCAGCCTTGATCTCGTTGCCCACGGCGTACTTGCCCAGGTCGTCGGCAGAAACACGGAATTCCCACAGACCACGACCCGGCTCAACCTTTGCCTTCGCGTAGTGGCCCTTCAGCGGCTGTGTCAACAGATTCGCGCGCTTGCTGCCCGCGGAAACCTGGACGGCGCTGTAACCATCACTCTCATCCGTCTTCAACTGGGTCACCCGGTTCGGTGTCGCTTCAATCAGCGTCACCGGAATCGAGCGGCCATCTTCAGTGAAGAGCCGGCTCATGCCGCATTTGCGGCCAACCAATCCGATACTCATCTTCGTATCCTGTCTGTCGCTCAACCGAGCTTGATCTGAACATCGACGCCAGCGGCGAGATCAAGCTTCATGAGCGCGTCCACGGTCTTGTCGTTCGGGTCGACGATATCGAGCACACGCTTGTGCGTGCGGGTCTCGTACTGGTCGCGTGCATCCTTGTCGACGTGCGGCGACGTCAGAATGGTGTAACGCTCGATCTTGGTCGGGAGCGGGATCGGACCGAGTACCGTGGCACCCGTGCGCTTTGCCGTCTCGACGATCTCGCTGGCCGAGCGGTCGATCAGACGATGATCGTACGCCTTGAGCCGAATCCGAATCTTCTGGTTCGCCATAACCGTGTCCTGTTGTCTAAAGAACGCAATGTGAAACGGAACGGCTTCTCACCGCCCGCACAACGCCGTTGTTGCTGGGCCGCGGCCGCGCCACCTGGACTCGACCCCGACTCAAAAACGCCAAGCGAGCACCCATGGCTCGCCAAGCGAAATCTGTTATCACTCAAGACATCGCGACCTGCCGGAATGATCCAGCGGTCACGTCGTCAAGCGAGGGCCATCTGGCCTGCGAACTCGAAGCACATCCTGTGCCTCATTTCGCGGTTTATCTCCCGAAGACAGGCTCCGGTTGATAGCAAGCTGCCAAGTATACCGGCAAATGCGCGACTAGTGAAGGGGGTGTCATCGAATATTTCGAAAACAGACACTTCGCCAGCTGAACAGATAAAACGGTCGAGGGAACCTGACGGCAAAACCGCCAGGTTCGGACAATCTTACTTGATAACCTTGGCCACCACGCCGGCGCCGACGGTACGACCGCCTTCGCGAATGGCGAAACGCAGACCTTCGTCCATCGCGATCGGGTGGATCAGGCTCACCACCATCTTCACGTTGTCACCCGGCATCACCATTTCCACGCCTTCCGGCAGGGTCACGGCACCCGTCACGTCGGTCGTGCGGAAGTAGAACTGCGGGCGGTAACCCTTGAAGAACGGCGTATGACGGCCACCCTCGTCCTTCGACAGCACATACACCTCGGCCTCGAAGTCGGTATGCGGGGTGATCGTGCCCGGCTTGGCCAGCACCTGGCCACGCTCCACGTCGTCTCGCTTCAGGCCGCGCAGCAGCAGACCGGCGTTGTCGCCTGCCTGACCCTGATCCAGCAGCTTGCGGAACATTTCCACGCCGGTGACCGTGGTCTTCTGCGTATCGCGGATGCCGACCACTTCGATTTCGTCGCCGACCTTGATGATGCCGCGCTCGATACGACCGGTCACCACCGTGCCGCGGCCCGAGATCGAGAACACGTCTTCCACCGGCATCAGGAACGGCTTGTCGATCGTGCGCACCGGCTCCGGAATGTAGCTGTCCAGCGCATCCACCAGCTTGATGATCGACGGCACGCCGATCTCGCTCTGGTCACCTTCCAGCGCCTTCAGCGCCGAACCGTGGATGATCGGCGTATCGTCGCCCGGGAAGTCGTACTTCGACAGCAGCTCGCGCACTTCCATCTCGACCAGCTCGAGCAGTTCCGCGTCATCCACCATGTCCGCCTTGTTCAGGAACACGATGATGTACGGCACGCCCACCTGGCGCGACAGCAGAATGTGCTCGCGCGTCTGCGGCATCGGGCCGTCCGCGGCCGAGCACACCAGGATCGCACCGTCCATCTGCGCCGCACCCGTGATCATGTTCTTCACATAATCCGCATGGCCCGGGCAATCCACGTGCGCGTAATGACGGTTCGGCGACTCGTACTCGACGTGCGCCGTCGAGATCGTGATGCCGCGCGCCTTCTCTTCCGGCGCCGCGTCAATCGAGCTGTAGTCCTTGAACTCGCCACCGAAGCGTTCCGCACCGACCTTCGTCAATGCTGCCGTCAGCGTCGTCTTGCCGTGATCCACGTGACCAATCGTGCCGACGTTGACGTGCGGCTTGGTGCGTTCGAATTTACCCTTTGCCATGACTCAGACCTCTGAAAGAACCGTGATATTTGGAGAAAGAAGACCCGCTCAGGCCTTCTTCATGACCTGCTCGGCGACGTTGCTCGGCGCCTCGGCGTAATGGTCGAATTCCATCGTGAACGTGGCGCGCCCCTGGGTCAGTGAGCGGATCGTGGTCGCGTAACCGAACATTTCGCCCAGCGGAACCTCGGCGTTGATCGTCTTGCCGGAAGGGGTGTCCTCCTGGCCCGTGAGCATGCCGCGGCGCTTGCTGATGTCGCCCATCACATCGCCCATGTAGTCCTCGGGAGTCACGATCTCGACCTTCATGATGGGCTCGAGAAGTACGGGACTGGCCTTGGCGAAGCCCTGCTTGAACGCCATGGAGGCGGCGAGCTTGAACGCCATTTCCGACGAATCGACATCGTGATAGGAGCCGAAAACCAGCTTGGCCTTCACGTTGACCACCGGGAAGCCGGCGAGCGGACCACTGGTGATGGTCTCGCGCAGACCCTTTTCAACCGACGGAATGAATTCCTTTGGAATCACGCCACCGGTGATGTCGTTGATGAAGAGGAAGTCGTCCTTGATCGTCGCGGCGATCTTTTCATCGGCCCGATCCTCGGCACTGATCGGCGACATCTCGATCACGACATGACCATACTGGCCCTTTCCGCCCGACTGCTTGGCGTGTTTGTAGTCGGACTTGACGTCGCTTGCGCGAATCGTTTCGCGATAAGCCACCTGCGGCTTGCCGACATTCGCCTCGACATTGAACTCGCGACGCATGCGGTCGACCAGGATGTCCAGGTGCAGCTCACCCATGCCGGAAATGATGGTCTGACCCGACTCCTCGTCGGTACGCACACGGAACGACGGATCTTCTGCAGCCAGGCGACCCAGCGCGATACCCATCTTTTCCTGGTCGGACTTGGTCTTCGGCTCGACCGCCATCGAGATCACCGGCTCCGGGAACGTCATCCGCTCAAGCGTGATGATGTGATCCTGCGAGCACAGGGTGTCACCCGTGGTTACGTCCTTCAGGCCGACCGCGGCAGCGATGTCGCCCGCCCAGACCTCCTTCAATTCATGACGCTCGTTGGCGTGCATCTGCAGAATGCGGCCGACGCGCTCCTTCTTGCTCTTGACCGGATTGTAAACAGCGTCGCCGGAGTTCAACGTACCGGAGTACACCCGGAAGAACGTCAGCGAGCCGACAAACGGGTCGGTCATGATCTTGAATGCGAGCGCAGAGAACGGGGCCTTGTCGTCCGCCTTGCGGGTAGCCTCCTTCTCGTCTTCATCAATACCTGCAACCGGCGGGCGATCGGCCGGCGACGGCAGCAGCTGCACCACTGCGTCGAGCATCGCCTGGACGCCCTTGTTCTTGAACGCCGTGCCACAGAATGCAGGGATGATTTCATTGGCGAGCGTACGCCGGCGCAGACCGGCGATGATCTCTTCCTCGCTGAGGTCACCCTCCTCGAGATACTTGTTCATCAACTCTTCGGAAGCCTCGGCAGCCGATTCCACCATGAAGCTGCGCGCCTCGACAGCAGCGTCCATCAGGCTTGCCGGGACATCCTGATAATCAAACTTCATGCCCTGGGACTCCATGTCCCAGATGATCGCCTTCATCTTGAGCAGGTCGATGACACCCTCAAAGCCGTCCTCGGCACCGATCGGTACCTGCATGGGAACCGGGTGCGCGCCAAGACGAGCCTTCAGCTGCTGAATGACCTTCTCGAAATTGGCGCCGGTACGATCCATCTTGTTGACGAAAGCGAGCCGGGGAACCTTGTATTTGTTTGCCTGACGCCAGACCGTCTCGGACTGCGGCTGCACGCCACCGACAGCACACAGCACGAACACGGCGCCATCGAGCACGCGCAGCGACCGCTCGACCTCGATGGTGAAGTCGACGTGCCCGGGAGTGTCGATGATGTTGAAACGATGCTCAGGCATGGAACGATCCATGCCTTTCCAGAACGCGGTCGTTGCCGCCGACGTAATGGTGATGCCGCGCTCCTGCTCCTGCTCCATCCAGTCCATCGTGGCCGCACCATCATGCACTTCGCCAATCTTGTGACTGACGCCCGTATAGAACAGGATGCGCTCGGTAGTGGTGGTCTTGCCGGCATCAATGTGAGCCATGATGCCGAAATTGCGATAGCGCTCGATGGGAGTGGTGCGTGCCATGGATATATACCTGTGCCGGGCCGCCTGCCCGATTCAAAGCAGCCGTCCAGGCCGCGCCTTTCTATGGAGATACCGCCATCAATGGCGGATTGATTCCTTGCCACCGGGGAAGGCGGCCATGCAACCGGCTTACCAGCGGTAGTGCGAGAAAGCCTTGTTCGCCTCGGCCATGCGATGCGTTTCTTCACGCTTCTTCGCGGCGCCACCGCGACTCTCGGAGGCTTCCAGCAGCTCAGCCGCCAGCTTGCGCGGCATCGAGGTCTCACCGCGCTTGCGCGCAGCGTCGATGACCCAGCGCATCGCCAATGCCATGCGACGACCCGGGCGTACCTCGACCGGAACCTGATACGTGGCGCCACCGACACGGCGCGACTTCACCTCGACCGCCGGAGCGATGTTGTTGAGCGCCTTCTCGACCAGGGCCACCGGCTCGGCATTCTTTTCGCCAATATGCTGCAATGCACCGTAAACGATGCTTTCAGCCACCGACTTTTTGCCGCTCTTCATCACCATGTTGATGAAACGGGCAATCAGCTGGCTGCCATGCTTGGGGTCCGGCAGAACCAGACGGGCGGGATGTGAACCTTTGCGCGACATGTTTTTTGTCCGTTATTTTTTTGCAGGCATCCCTGCCCGCCTGAAAAGCGGCCGTCCTGGCCGCGCGTTGTATTTTTGCAGGCGTCCATGCCTGCCGAGCAAATGCGACCATCCATGGCCGCACTCTTCAATACGGCAAATTCTTACTTCTTCGGGCGCTTGGCGCCGTACTTCGAGCGCGACTGACGACGCTTGGTGACGCCAGCGCAATCGAGGCTGCCGCGCACGGTGTGGTAACGCACACCAGGCAGATCCTTGACGCGACCGCCGCGGATCAGCACCACCGAGTGCTCCTGCAGGT
>JAJXYE010000169.1 GCA_021780735.1 Pseudomonadota bacterium
GACGCGCACGTGCTCGCGTGGGCGAACCAAAACGGTGTCGCCCCACTCGTCGTGCGGCACGGGCGCGCCGTCGCGGCTGAGCACCGAAAAACTGTGGCCGTGCAGGTGCATCGGGTGCCACCAGGCCGTCTCGTTGCGGAAGTCCAGAATGCAGCTCCGTCCGCGGTCGATGCGGAACAGCGGCGGCATGTCGGCGCTGCCGTCGCCGGTCATCGACTGGCCGTTGATGCCCCAGGCGGCGCCTCCGCCCATGCCCATCATTCCGCCTCCGCCCGTGCCGCTCATCATCCCGCCCTGCAGGCGGATGTCGTGGACCACTGCGGTAGCCAGATCCGGACGCGGCACGGGATTGGGCGGCAGGCGGAGTGGTGCATCCGAAGGGTGCGGGCGCAGCGGCGGGGCGGCATCGTAGGACAGACGGACCAGCGTGTAGGAGAGTCTGTCGTAGAAATCGTCCACCACAGGATATGACCGGCCGGGCTCACCCTGCATGTCCAGCATGACGTCGGCACGCATGGCGGGGCCGAGCAGGATCCGGCCGTCGGCCGGTTCGTGCGGGTCACACGGCTGTCCGTCCAAGGCGACGACGATTGGACTGTGCCCCACGAAGCGCAGCGCCATGATGCGGGCGATCGCGGCGTTGAGCAGCCGCAGCCGCACGCGCTCACCGGCGCGGACGCGCAGATTATCCGGCAGCCGGCCGTTGATCGTGACGGTGTTGCCAACCCGGCCGTCCATCGCCGCTTCCATCCGGTTGCTGAAGCCAGGCGCGATCTGGGCATCCGCTTCCAGCCGCCAGTCCTGGATCGTCCAGAGCAGGTCGCGGTCCACTGCCGGCGGTTCGAGTTCTTCGACGATCAGCGGGCCGGCAAGCCCGCGACCCATCTGCACCAGGCTGTCGTCGTGCGAATGATACCAGAAGGTGCCGGCGTCGGGCGGACTGAACGCGTAATCGAAGCGACCGCCGGGCCGGATGGTCGGCTGAGTGAGGCCCGGTACGCCATCCATGGCGTTCGGCAGACGGATCCCGTGCCAGTGCACCGTGGTGCCCTCGGTCAATCCGTTCTCGACGACCGCCCGCAACATTGTCCCCTGGCGGAGACGAAGGACGGGGCCCGGTACCAGGCCATCATAGGCCAAGACACGGGTGTGCAGCGCGTCGTTGCCGACCATCGAGACTTCGGCCGGCGCTGGCCGAATCCGCGAGACCTTTGGTGATTCGGCTTCTGCATGCAGCCGGTTGGATTGCGAGGCAATTACCGCAACAGAACTCGCTGCTACGGTCGTCAACAGCCGCCGACGGCAGAGCGCCGGCAAGAATGATGTTGTCATGTTCTCCGTCCAAATCGGCGCAGCGGCGGCGCGTTCGCGCGGCACGCATTTCCGGTGTCAGGCGGGCGCTCGCAGCGCCGCCGTCAGGCCTGGACGGGGGGTCTCGGGGGTATGGGATCGGGAGCCAGTGGCCGTCCGCTCGGACCAGCAAGCGGGCCGGGCGCATAGACAGCCGGCTGCCAGATCGTCACGTTGACGACGTCAGGCGCAGGCAGAACAGCGGCGAACGCACCAACGCACATGCTCAGACCACAAGGCAAAGCCTTTGCGTGATCGCCAGTCACCTTGCCCGGCATCGGCGCATCGTCCGGACAATCCGCACAGTGGGTCGTCTGCATCATGACCGCCATGGGCACCGCCATCACGCGCTGCGGCATCGCCACCGTGAGGATGAGGGCGATAACAGACAGCCACGACATGAACCAGCCGATGCGACCCAAGGTCATGACGGTAGTATAGGCATGATGATGGGGCCGCTCAAGGGTTCACATCCGGCCGCTGCATCGGCGGGCACGGCGTGCTGCCCTATGAGCAGAAAACGCAGCAATGGCCGGGCTTCAGCCGCAGCGTCGCGCCGCAACTCTTGCAGTCGTAGAAGAACTGGCAGGCGTCGGTCAGCATGGTTTCCACCTCGACGTAGCCGCATCGCCCGCACATGATGATGGTTGAGACCAGGAACGGTGCGGTGTCGGCCATCCCGCTTCCGTCAGGCCGCCAAGCGTTCGCCATCTCAGCCTGCATCGGCATTCGTAGCGATCACGCGCTCGGGCTCCGCAGCTTCAGCGACACTACGCCTTGTGAAATCTGGTCGATCGGTGTTTCTCAAAGCTCAAGCAAAGCCGGAGACAGGCTACCCGGAAAGACAAGACCGCCGACAGACACATCGGTTTCATGATCGTCGCATCCATCCGCCTATGGGTGAGTTACTTCGTCAACAAGCCCAATGTTCGGGCCAGCATTTGCGCAAGTTCGCATGACCCGTGCCAGCGCATGACGCTTGGCACGATGCGTTTGCTGGCACCATTAGATAGTAAGCCCCCGGTTGCGCCCAGGATTCCAGTCCACGTTTCCTCCCGGCGTCACCATGCCACTGACCCCGTGACCGAGTTCCTTCTCCAGCGCCGGCCGCCAAGGAACGAGTTGAAACCCCAGCCCATCATCGATCATGGCGAACCGGCCGGAGGAGAGGGTGATGCGCTGGCGGTAGATGCCGGACACATGCTCGCCCTCAGCCGAGGGGCGATGTGCAAGTCCCATCTCCGCCGAGAGCTTTGTGGCGACA
>JAJXYE010000262.1 GCA_021780735.1 Pseudomonadota bacterium
CGCGCCGACTCGGTCGGGCAGATCGTATTCAAGAACATGCTGGATAGCGGATTCCAGGGAAAACTCTATCCGGTCAACTCGAAGCATGCCGAAGTGCAGGGACAGCGCTCCTACAAATCGATCGCCGAAATCGGCGACCCGGTGGAACTGGTGGTCATCGCCACACCGCCGCAGACCGTTCCCGGCATCATCGAGGAATGCGGCATACACGGCGTGAAGGCGGCAGTCATCATCACGGCCGGCTTCGGTGAAGTGGGTACGGAAGGTGCAACGCTGGAGCGCAAGATGATGGAGGCCGCGCATCAGTACAACATCCGCCTGATCGGGCCGAACTGCCTCGGCATCATGCGCCCCTCGATCGGGCTGAACGCCACCTTCAACAAGGGTGTCGCGAATGTCGGCAACATCGCGCTCATATCGCAGTCGGGCGCTCTGTGCACCGCGATTCTGGACTGGGCGACCCTGAATGACGTGGGGTTCTCCAGCGTCGTGTCTATGGGTTCGTCGACCGATGTGGATTTCGGCGAGATCCTCGACTATCTGGTGTCCGACTCCAATACGCGCAGCATCCTGATGTACATAGAGGGCATCCGCAATGCGCGCAGTTTCATGAGCGCCCTGCGCGCCGCGGCCCGCATCAAGCCGGTGATCCTGGTCAAGGTCGGGCGCCATCCGGCGGGCTCCAAAGCCGCGATGTCGCATACCGCGTCGCTGGTGGGGGCCGACGACGTGTTCGATGCCGCCATCCGGCGCGTCGGCGTGGTTCGGGTGGACACCGTCACGCAGCTGTTCACCGCTGCGCGCTCCCTGGCCTGCGGTTTCCGCCCGGCCGGCAACCGTCTTGCCATCGTTACCAACGGCGGCGGGCCTGCCGTCATGGCGGCCGACCGGGCCGCCGATCTGGGGTTGGTCATGGCCGAATTGTCGGACGCCACGGTCGAATACCTCAATCAGCACCTGCCGCCGAACTGGCCGCACTGCAACCCGGTGGACATCATCGGAGACGCACAGGCGGACCGTTATTACCATGCCGTCAAAGCCTGCCTGGACGACGAGAATGTCGACGGCGTGCTGGCCATCCTCACGCCGCAGGCGATGACCAAGCCACTCGAATCCGCCCAGGTGCTGATCGACTTCGCCAGCAGCAACACACACGGCAAGCCGCTGCTGACCTGCTGGATGGGCGAGACGCAAGTCGCCGAGTCCCGCCGGGCGTTCACCAAGGCGCACCGTCCGCATTTCCGCACGCCGGAACCGGCAGTCGAAGTGTTCTCGCACTTGTACGCCTACTATCACAACCAGAAACTGCTGATGCAGATGCCGGGACCGCTCGCCCACCACATCGAGCCGGATGTGGAGGGTGCCCGCCTGATCATCGAAGGCGCGCTGCAGGAACATCGCAAGGTGCTGACCGAAATGGAATCCAAGGCGCTGCTTTCAGCCTTCCAGATTCCGGTGGCGCATACCATGGTCGCGCATTCGCCGAGTGAGGCACTGTTGATCGCGCAACAGCTCGGCTTTCCGGTGGCGATGAAGATCAACTCGCCGGACATTTCGCACAAGACGGATGCCGGCGGCGTTGTGCTCAATCTGAACACTTCGCACCGCGTGCTTGCCGCCTATCAGCACATCATCGACACGGTGCGTCTCAACCAGCCCAATGCCAGGATCGACGGCATCTCCATCGAGCCGATGGTCGTCAAACCCAACGGCAGGGAGCTCATGATCGGCGTGACCACGGACCCCGTGTTCGGCCCGGTGATCACGTTCGGCGCCGGCGGTACGACGGTCGAGATCATGGGCGACCGCGCCGTCGCGCTACCCCCGTTGAACCACTTCCTGGTGAAGGACCTGATCCAGGGTACGCACATCGCCAGGATGCTCGGCCAATTCCGCAACCTGGCTCCGGCCAACATCGATGCACTGGAAGACGCCCTGCTGCGCGTGTCGGAAATGGTCTGCGAACTGCCGCTGCTGAGGGAGATGGACATCAATCCGCTGATACTCGACGAGCATGGCGTGCTGGCGGCCGACGCGCGCATCGCCGTCGAATTCCGCCAGCCCAGCGCAGACCGCTATGCGCACATGGCGATCTATCCCTACCCGTCCCAGCTGGTCTGCCAGTGGCAGATGCCCGATGGCACCGACATCACCATCCGCCCCATCCGCCCGGAAGATGCGTTGCTGATCAAGAAATTCGTGCATGACCTGTCGGAGGAGTCCAAGTACTTCCGCTACATGAACAGCGTGCAGGAATTGACCGAGGAGATGCTGGCGCGCCTGACGCAGCTCGATTACAGCCGCGAAATGGCGCTGATCGCGGTGGTCGAAGAGGTCGGCAAGGAAGTCGGACTGGGCGTATCGCGCTACGCGATCAATCCGGATGGAAAGACATGCGAATTCGCACTGGTGATCGCGGACAACATCGCCGGCAAGGGGTTGGGCCAGAAACTCATGGTCACGCTGATGGAAGCGGCGCGTTCCTACGGACTGTCGGTCATCGAGGGCGAAGTCCTGAACAACAACCACAGGATGCTCAAACTGATGACCCGCCTCGGCTTCACCCTCAAGTCCAGCGAGGACGATCCGGGCGTGATGAAAGTCAGCAAGGAG
>JAJXYE010000343.1 GCA_021780735.1 Pseudomonadota bacterium
GATCCGCCAGAAGGGCGCGTTCTGCTTCAAGTGGATCGACTCGATCCAGGACCTGCGCCGGCTGGAAACGCGCGGGCAGCGGCGGCAGTTCCTGCTCAACCTGATCTGCTTCGCCGCCTGCATCGAGGGTCTGTTCTTCTTTGCCGCCTTCGCCTACGTGTACTTCCTGCGTTCGCGCGGCCTGCTGCACGGCCTGGCGTCGGGTACCAACTGGGTGTTCCGCGACGAGTCCGGACACATGGCCTTCGCCTTCGAGGTGGTGCGCACGGTACGCGCAGAGGAACCGGACCTGTTCGACGACGCCATGCGCTCGCAGATCGAGGACATGCTGGAAGACGCCATCGCCTGCGAAACGCAGTTCGCGGAGGACGTACTGTCCGGCGGCGTGGCCGGCCTGTCGGTGAAGGACATGCGCCAGTACCTGGAGTACTGCGCCGACCAGCGCCTGGCCCAGCTCGACCTGCCGAAAAAGTACGGCGCCAGGAACCCGTTCGACTTCATGGACCTGCAGGACGTGCAGGAAGTGACCAACTTCTTCGAGCGCCGGGTCTCCGCCTACCAGGTGGGCGTCGGTGGCGAGGTGGCGTTCGACATGGCGTTCTGATCTTTGCGACGACCGTCGCACGCCGTACACACTTTGTCACACGGCGCTGCCTAGAATGGTGGCCGACGTGCCGGGGGGCGCGTCGGCCAGTCCGTTTTCCACGACCGCTTCCCATCCGGGAAGCGCCGTCGTTTTGGGCTGGCAGAACCACGTTGCCAAACCAAAGGAATCCCATGACCGTCACGAACCGCGTCCGTTCGCTCCCGTTCGCCATTGCCGCATTGCTGGCGATGTCTCCCGCCATCGCCCAGAACATCACCACGTCCGGCGCGGTCGGCCGCGTGGTGGACGCCAACGGCAAGGCGGTGGCCGGCGCCACCGTCAACATCGTGCACGTGCCCTCCGGCACCACCAAGACAGTGACCACGGATGCCGACGGACGCTACGTGGCGCAGGGGCTGCGCGCGGGTGGCCCGTTCACCATCGTGGCGACCAAGCCCGGCCTCAGCGGCGTGGAGCAGGACAACGTCTACCTGCAGCTGGGCCAGCCTTCCTCGATCAATCTCCGCATGGGCGAGGGCGCCGCGGCGGCCCTGACGCTGAGCTCGGTGACGGTGAATGCCTCCACGCTGGCGCAGACCTTCACCTCCGACAACAAGGGCCTGTCCACCACCATCTCGCAGCGCCAACTGCAGGCCACGCCGCAGGGCAACCGTTCGATCGACGACGTGGTGCGGCTCGACCCGCGCATCAACGTGACCGACCAGGGTTCCGGCGCCATTTCCGCCGCCGGCATGAACAACCGCTACAACAACATCGCGGTGGACGGCGTGACGCAGGGCGATCCGTTCGGCCTGAACGCCAACGGCCTGCCCTACCAGAAGTCGCCGATCTCGCCGGACACCATCGCGGAATACAACATCTCCACGGCGAACTACGACGTCACCTCCGACGTGGTCGGCGCGGACGTCAACGCGGTGACCAAGTCCGGCACCAACCAGTTCCACGGCTCGGTGTACTACGTCTACCGCAACGCCAACGACCTGGTCGGCGACGCCGGCTGGCTGCCCAGCAACAATCCGGGCTACCACTACAAGGGCTACCAGAAGGACGACACCTACGGCTTCACCGTGGGTGGCCCCATCGTCAAGGACAAACTGTTCTTTTTCCTGGCGGCCGAGCACGAAAAGACCACCGGCATCGGCGCCGATTCCGCCAACGGCCTGGACAGCACGCTGGGCAACGGCCCGTCCACCAGCAACAAGGTGTCGCCGGGCGACCTGCAGCAGGTGATCGACGCCGCCACCAAGCTCGGCCTCACCCCGGGCACCTTCGGCGGCGCCACCGGACTGGCCTACGACGACAAGCGCTACCTCGGCAAGATCGACTGGAACATCTCCAACAACCACCGCGCCAGCTTCACCTACCAGCGCACCAAGGAGCTGCTGCCGGCCGTGGGCGGCAACAGCTCGAACAGCGTGGGCCTGAGCAGCTACACCTATACCAAGGCCATCACCACCGACAACTACGTGCTGCACCTGTACGACGACTGGAGCGACAGCTTCTCCACCGAGGCCAAGGTCGGCCTGCAGAAGTACAGCCAGATCACCACCGCGCCGTACCAGCAGCCCTCGGTGAAGGTATTCATATCGCCCACCGGCACCGGTCCATCGGTGTACCTGGGCGAAGAGCAGTATCGCCACTACAACAAGATCGATACCAAGAAGCTCAGCTTCTTCTTCGCCGGCACCTGGTACCTGGGCGACCACACCATCAAGGCCGGCGTCGATTTCCAGCGGAACCGCATCTACAACCTGTTCGGCCAGTCCGAGTTCGGCGTCTACACGTTCTGGGGCATCCCCAACTTCGAGGCTGGCAACTACGACGCTTACTCGCTCTACCACCCCGCGCCGGGCTACACGCTCAACGACATCGTCGGCAAGTGGACGTATACCCAGACCAGCCCGTTCCTGCAGGACAGCTGGCAGTTCAACGACGCGCTGTCCGTGCAGTACGGCGTGCGCCTCGACATACCGCACTCCAGCGCAAAGCCGCCGTACAACGCC
>JAJXYE010000012.1 GCA_021780735.1 Pseudomonadota bacterium
GGCGATCCTGCCGGCCTGCAGCAGACCCAGCGCGCCCTTCAGATCGGCGCCGGCGGAGAACGGTTCACCTGTCTGCCAGATCACCACCGCCTTGAGCTTCTCCTCGGCCAGCCTGATCGCATGCTGGATGCCGTCGAGCACGAAATCGTTGACCGTGTTCATCTTGGTCTTGAACGAGAGGATGCCGACGCCGTCGTCGCCCAGCGTCCACAACCGCACGCCCTCGTTTTCCCACACCGTGGTGCCCTGGTCGAACTTCTCGCCGATCAGCGGGTCGGGGAACAGCTGGCGCTGGTACACCGGGTGCTGCGAGCGCGGCTTGTCGGCGTTGGCGCTGGCCGAGTACGAACCGGCCTTGCCGTGCACACCCGTGCGGCCGTCGCTGACCCATGCCGGCAGCGGGGCGTTGCTCATGGCCTTGCCGCTGGCGATATCTTCGTTGATCCAGCCGGCGATCTGCTGCCAGCCGGCGGCCTGCCAGGTCTCGAACGGGCCGAGTTTCCAGCCGTAGCCCCAGCGGATCGCGAAGTCGACGTCGCGCGCGGTGTCGGCGATGTCGGCCAGGTGATAGGCGGTGTAATGGAACAGGTCGCGGAAGGTGGCCCACAGGAATTGCGCCTGCGGATCGCTGCAGGCGCGCAGCTTGGCGAATTTTTCGGACGGGTCGCGGATCGCCAGGATCGCGGCAACCGCGTCGGACGGCTTCTGCTCGGACGGACGGAAATCACCCTTGGCCACGTCCAGCACCACGATGTCCTTGCCGACCTTCTTGTAGAAACCGCCGCCGGTCTTCTGGCCCAGCGCGCCTTTCTCGATCAGGCCAGTCAGCCATGCCGGCGCCTTGAAGTACTGGTGCCACGGGTCGTCGGGCAGGGTATCGGCCATGGTCTTGATCACGTGCGCCATGGTGTCCAGACCGACCACGTCAGCGGTGCGGTAGGTGGCGCTCTTGGGGCGACCCAGCGCCGGGCCGGTCAACGCGTCGACGGTGTCGAAGCCGAGCTTGAACTGGTCGGTGTGGTGCATCGCGGCCAGCATCGAGAACACGCCGATGCGGTTGCCGATGAAGTTCGGCGTGTCCTTGGCGATCACCACGCCCTTGCCCACGGTGGTGGTGAGGAACGCCTCGAGGCCATCGACCACGCTCTGCTCGGTCAGGCGGGTCGGGATCACCTCGACCAGATGCATGTAGCGCGGCGGATTGAAGAAATGCACGCCGGTGAAGCGGTGGCGCATTTCCTGCGGCAGCGCTTCGGCCAGGCCGTTGATCGACAGGCCGGAGGTGTTCGAGGCCAGCACCGCCGTGGCGGAAACGAACGGCGCGATCTTCTTGTAGAGATCCAGCTTCCAGTCCATCCGCTCGGCGATCGCCTCGATGACCAGGTCGACGTCCTTCAGGTGCGCCAGATCCTCGTCGTAGTTGGCGGGGATGATCGCCGCGGCGAAGTTCCTGTCGGCCAACGGAGCCGGCGACAATTTGACCAGATTGGCGATGGCCTTCTGCGCGATACCGCTCTTCGGGCCTTCCTTCGCAGGCAGGTCGAACAGCACGGTTTCGACGCCGGCGTTGGTCAGGTGCGCGGCGATCTGCGCGCCCATGACACCGGCGCCGAGCACAGCGGCCTTGCGGATGCGCAGGGCTGATGGGTTTGACGATGCAGCGGTCATTGGTTTCTCCGATGGTGCGATGACGAAAGCGGTAAATGTGCAGGGGTGGCCGTGACCGGCCGATGACGGAATGTTGTGGCTGGCTCGACGCTAGGGGTGGCTCAGGCCGGCGGCGGCAAACCGGATCAGATGCTGGACGGTCTGCTCGCGGTGGCTTTGTTCGCTGACATCGCTTTTGCGCTGGATGATGCCGAAGCCCGACATGGCATGAGTCAGCGCGCCAGTGACCAGGTCGATGCGCCAGTACAGCTCCTGCTTGCTCAGTTGCGGCAGCAGGCGGGCGAATTCGGCGGTGAACTGGCGCAGTACGTGACCGTAGTTCTCCGACAGGAACTGCCGCAGCGTGTCGTCGTGTTCGGCGAACGCTCGTGCCAGCACGCGCATGAAGAGCGAGCCATGGTTGTCGTGGGAGAGCTCGAGTGCAGGGCGGATATAGGCGTCGAGAACCTCTTCCAGCGTGGGCGGATGCTCGTCTCCGAGACGTGCCAGCGCTTCCATCCGCCTCGCGTTCAGCGCATCCAGCCGGCGCCGGAACACTTCCTCCACCAGCTTTTCCTTGGAGCCGAAGTGATAGTTGACCGCGGCCAGGTTGACGCCGGCGGCAGTCGTCAACTGGCGCAGCGATGCGCCATCGAAGCCGCGCTGGGCAAACAGCTGCTCGGCGGCGCCGAGTATGCGGTCCTTGGTGGAGGCGGGGCTGCTCACAGGCGGGTGGATCTCCGTTGTCCTGCCGCTCGATTCAAACGATCGTTTGAGCATAGGCCAAGCGATCCTCTCTCGTCAAACGATCGTTTGCCGCAACATGCGCGAAACTTGCGCCTGAGCTAGAATCTGTCAGACTTTAGTGGGCTAAACCCTCAATCCTTGTAAGGTTTGACCCTCCGCCGGTTCATGCCGGTGCAATCACCTTCCCAAAAATCCGTTTGCCGGAGCAGATTCGTATGGCGCTGGAGCGCACCCTTTCCATTATCAAGCCCGATGCCGTCGCCAAGAATGTCATCGGCCAGATCTATGCCCGTTTTGAACAGGCCGGCCTGAAAATCGTCGCCGCCAAGATGAAGCAGCTGTCGCGTCAGGAAGCCGAGGGCTTCTATGCCGTGCATCGCGAGCGTCCGTTCTTCAAGGCGCTGGTCGACTTCATGATTTCCGGCCCGGTGATGATCACCGCGCTCGAAGGCGAGAATGCCGTGCTGGCGCACCGCGATCTGATGGGCGCTACCAATCCGAAGGAAGCCGCGCCGGGCACGATCCGCGCCGACTTCGCCGAATCGATCGACGCCAATGCCGTGCACGGCTCCGATGCCGTCGACACCGCCAAGGCCGAAGTGGCGTACTTCTTCGCCGCAACGGAAGTGATGTCCAGGTAATCATGAACCAGGTTGTCGCCCAATCCAGCAAGGTCAATCTGCTCGATTTCGATCGCAAGGGTCTGCGTGATTTTTTCACGCAGATCGGTGAGAAGCCGTATCGTGCCGAGCAGGTGATGAAGTGGATCTACCACGACCTGGAGGACAACTTCGAAAACATGACCGACGTGGGCAAGGCGCTGCGCGCCAAGCTCACCGAGGTCTGCTACATCGGCGTGCCGAAAACCATGCTGGACAAGGCCGCCACCGACGGCACGCACAAGTGGCTGCTGGGCATGGACAGCGGCAACGCCATCGAGACTGTGTATATCCCGGAGCCGACCCGCGGCACGTTGTGTGTGTCCTCGCAGATCGGTTGCGCGTTGAATTGCAGTTTCTGCTCCACCGGCGCCCAGGGATTCAATCGCAACCTCGCCACCGCCGAAATCATCGGCCAGGTGTGGGTGGCGGCGAAGCATCTTGGCAACGTCACCCACCAGAATCGCCGCATCACCAATGTGGTGATGATGGGCATGGGTGAGCCGCTGGCGAACTTCGACAATGTGGTTCGCGCGATGAAGCTCATGCGCGACGATCTGGGCTTTGGCCTGGCCGCCAAGCGCGTCACGCTGTCCACCGCCGGCATGGTGCCGCTGATCGACCAGTTGTCCGACGCGATCGACGTGTCGCTGGCGGTTTCGCTGCACGCGGCCAACGACGAGTTGCGCACCGAGCTGGTGCCGATCAACAAGCGCTATCCGATCGCCGAGCTGCTGGCTGCCTGCCAGCGCTGGGTGGCACGCAAGCCGCGCACCTCGATCACCTTCGAATACACCCTGATGAAGGGCATCAACGACCAGCCCGTGCACGCCCGTCAATTGATCAAGCTGATGCGCAAGCTGCCCACCTGCAAGGTCAACCTGATTCCGTTCAACCCGTTTCCGGGCACCCGCTACGAGCGCTCGAACGCAGACGATATTCGCGATTTCCAGACCCAGTTGCTCAATGCCGGCGTGCTGACCATGCTGCGGCGTACGCGCGGCGACGACATCGACGCAGCTTGCGGCCAGCTGGCCGGCCAGGTGGCGGACCGAACCCGGCGCAGTGCCGACCTGCGCAAACGTCAGGAACAAGGAGCTTTGCATGCGATTTGAGCGCGCGCTGTTGTTCAGTCTTGTGCTGCCGCTGGCCGGCTGCGTCACCACGCACAGTGACACCAACACCCTGGGCAAGCCCCTGCCGCAAGTCAGCAAGGCCGACCAGGCAAAGGATGCCGCGCGCATTCATACCGAGCTTGCCCAGCATTATCTGGCCATCGGCGACCTGCAGACGGCGCTGGCGAAAGTGACCATGGCACTGAAGTTCGACCCGAATTACGCGCCGGCACATACCGTCATTGCCTACGTGGATGAAAAGATCAATCGCCCGGCAGACGCCGAAATCAACTACCGCAAGGCGGTCGAGCTGGAACCGAACAAGGGAGCCTGGAGCAATAACCTTGGCCAGTTCCTGTGCTCCACCGGCAAGTACGCCGAGGGCGAGATCTATTTCCGCAAGGCGATTACCGATCCGTTCTATCCGACTCCGGACATGGCACTGACCAATGCCGGCATTTGCCAGCTGCGTGCCAAGGAGACGACCAAGGCCGAAGCGGATTTTCGTGACGCTCTCGCGAGAAATCCCAATAATCCCGAGGCACTCTTCCAGCTCGCCAATACGCTTTACCAGAACAAGGATTCATTCAAGGCAAGAGCTTTTCTGCAGCGTTTCGATGCGCTGGGCAGGCCCACTGCCGCTTCGTTGAAGCTCGGTCACGACATAGAAACCGCCATGGGCAACCCGGAAGGCGCCCAGAATTACCGTAAGCGATTGCTCAGCCAGTTTCCGGATTCCGAGCAGGCGCACGATCTCGAAAACACTGCCAGCCCATGACTTCGATCCAGCCTTGCACACCCGAGCAGAGTTCGGGTGAATCCGATCTTTTCGGAATCCATTCGCACAACATGGACGTGGATGTCCCCGAATCTCACGAACCGAGTTTCGGTGGTCGGCTGCATGCAGCACGTGAATCGCGGGGACTGGATCTGGAAACGTGCGCGACCGCGTTGAAGCTGCCGGCCCGCGTCCTGCGCCAGCTCGAGGGCGACCGCTACGAGGGCAGCGATTCCAAGGTCTATCTGGCCAGCTACATCGGCAAATACAGCCGTTATCTGGGTATCGACGAGAATGCGATCCAGACCGAACTCGAGCGTCTCCGGCATGCCGATCCGGCGCTGGTTGCGACCGGCGGAATCTCTCATTCCCGTTTCCTGTTCGACCGCTACGCCACGGCCGCAACCTATGTAGTGCTGACCTTGGTGATAGCGGTGCCGACGATATGGTTTGGCGTGCGCAGCACACTGGATCGCGACCTCAGCCATCTGGCACCACTGGACGCCGCGCCGGTGAGTCAGTCCGACGCGACCGCTGGTCGGGCCGGCGTGAAGACGGTGGAGACCGATCAGCCCGCCACGACCCAGGCCGCGGCGACGGCCAATCCGGCCGCGGATCAGCCGCTGATGGCGTCGATGGCACCCTTTCCGAACCTGTCAACTGAAAAGCCGATACTGGAAAAGCCGGCGCCGCCGGCGACTGTCAGTGGCAACGGTGGCCATAGCCTGAGTCTCAGCCTCAACTCCGCCAGTTGGGTCGAAGTCACCCAGGCCGACGGAACGCGCCTGGAATACGGGCTGCTGCCGGCCGGCAGCCACAAGACCTATCGCAGCGACCAGCCGCTTGAGGTGCGCATCGGCAATGTCGACGGCGCCCAGGTCGATATTGATGGTCAGTCCGTGGGACTGGACGATTATCGCCACGCCAACGTAGCCCATTTCCGCGTGCAGATGCAGGACGGCAAGGCCTCCGCAGCCAGCCTCTGATCGCCATGCCGGGCCGCAGCTTGCGGCCTATTTCGGTTATGCTTGCGCATTGCCCGTTTGCTGCATGAGCGGGCTGATCCACAACCCCCTGGTTATCGCGCGGGACTGCGCATGCGCCTGCCGGTGCGTGGCCCTTTGAATGGTGATTGCATGGCTTTCGAAGAATACGACAAGTACGAACAGAGCGAATTGGTGCAGAAGTGGTTGCGCGAAAACGGCGTCTCGATTGTCGTCGGTATCGCGATCGGCCTGGTCGGAATTTTCGGTGTGCAGCAATGGCGCCGGCATCAGGCACAGAACGAAGCGAATGCCTCGCAGCTCTATCAGCAGGCGCAGATTGCGCGGTTGTCGGGCAAGACGGACATCGCTGAGCAGCTCACCGACCAGTTGATGAAGGACTACGCCAAATCGCCGTACGCCGTATTCGCGGTCAGCGATCGCGCCCGGCAGGAAGTGCAGGACAAGCAACTGGCGAAGGCCGAAATCTCGCTGGAATGGGCCGAGAATCATGCCACCGAAGCTCCGCTGAAGTCATTGACCCTGCTGCGCATCGCGCGGGTGCAAGTGTCCAGTGATCATGCCAAGCAAGCGCTGGCGACCCTCGACCAGGTGCCGGCCGACAGCTTCCAGGGGCTGACCGAGGAACTCCGCGGTGACGCGCTGGTCAAGCTTGGACGCTTGGACGATGCACGCAAGGCCTATCAGATGGCCATGTCGGCGCTGAGCGAGGACGCGCCGCAACGCGGCGCCTTGCAGATGAAACTCGATGATTTGGCCGTGGCCGGGAAGCAGGGTGCATGAAAAAACTTTTGTTGATCACGCTTGCTTCGCTGGTGACCCTCGCCGGTTGCCACTCGTTCAAGAAGGAAAACGTCCAGCCGCCGACACCGCTGGCCAAGGATTTCAAGGCTACCGTGCAGGTGACCCGCTTGTGGCGCACCCGTGTGGGCGACGGCGCTGGTGAGAGCGGTGTCCGTCTACGTCCGACCGTGGTCGATGGCGTGCTCTATGCCGACAGCACGGACGGGAAGCTGGCGGCGATCGACGCCAGCAGTGGCAAGAAGCTGTGGTCAAAGAGTTCAAGTACGCATGGCTGGTTCGGCTGGGGCGACAAGAAGCGCAAGGACGCCATGTATGCCGGTGGTCCGGCGGTCAACGGCGACCTGCTCGTCGTCGGCACCCTGGATGGCCACGTTTATGCCATGAGCGCGAAGGATGGCAGCCCGCGATGGGAAGCTGAACTGGACACCGAGGTTCTCACCTCGCCGTTGATCGCCGGCGACCTGGTGTTTGCGCGTGGCGGCGACGGTCGCATCTATGCGCTGGATGCAGCAACCGGCAAACGTCGCTGGGTCTATGACCAGGGCAACGTGCCGCTGCTCAGTGTGCGCGGCAATGGCCCGATGCTGGCCGTCAACGGTGTGCTGTTTTTCGGCAGCGACGACGGCAAGTTGATCGCATTGCGCCAGGACACCGGCGTCAAGCTGTGGGAGCAGCGCCTGGGAAGCGGTGAAGGTCACACCGAAATCGAACGTCTCGATGACGTCGACGGCGGGATCGTGCTCGATGGCAGCACGCTCTACGCGGCGGGTTACCACGGCAACATGACTGCCGTTGACGGTCCCAGCGGTCGTCCGTTGTGGTCGCATCCATTTTCCACCTACGGCGGACTGGCACTGGGCGGCAACGTGCTTTTCGGCGTCAACGACGAGTCCCAGGTGTGGGCGTTCGACAAGGCCGGCGGCGCCGACATGTGGAAGAACGACGCGCTGAAGTACCGCTGGCTGACGGCACCGGCCGTGCAGGGCGACTACGTCGTGGTTGGCGACATGGAAGGCTATATCCACTGGCTGCAGACCGGAGACGGTGCCCTGGCGGCGCGTGAGCGCCTGTCGAAGAAGGCGATCCGGGCGCAACCGCTGGTCGTTGGCGACATCGTGTATGTCGAGGACGTCAAGGGACGTATCGGCGCCTATCGCCTGTCCGCCCGCTGATCGTCGGAACGCCACCCCCATCATGCTGCCCGTTGTCGCCCTGGTTGGTCGTCCGAATGTCGGCAAGTCGACCCTTTTCAACGTCCTGACACGCAGCCGCGACGCCCTGGTGGCCGATATGCCCGGTGTCACCCGCGACCGTCACTACGGAGTCTGTCGCAGTGGCCCGCGACCGTTCGTGGTGGTCGACACCGGAGGATTGTCCGGCGTCGAGGATGCCATGGACGTGCTCACCGCCAGGCAGGTGCGACTGGCGATCGATGAGGCGGACGTACTGATCTTTGTGGTCGACGCGCGCGATGGGCTGCTGCCGCAGGACTACGTGATCCTCAACGAGCTGCGCCGCAGTGGCAAGGCCATCATCGCGGCGGTCAACAAGACCGATGGCCTGGAAGACGAGGCCGTGCTGGCCGAGTTTTCCGCCTTTGGCGTCGGCCGGATCCTGCCGCTGTCGGCGGCACACAACCGCGGCACCGCCGAGCTCATCGAGATGGTGCTGCCGTTGCTGCCGGCGGAGGACGAAACGGCCAGCGAGGAAGACGGCGAAGATGGCAGCATTCGGGTGGCGATCGTCGGCCGCCCCAATGCCGGCAAGTCGACCCTGATCAATCGCCTGCTGGGCGAGGATCGGCTCATCGTTTCCGATGTCGCCGGTACCACGCGCGATCCGATCCGGGTGCCGCTGGAACGTGACGGCAAGCGTTACACGCTGATCGACACGGCCGGCATCCGGCGCAAGGCGCGGGTCGAGGAGGCTGTCGAAAAATTCAGTGTGATCAAGACGCTGCAATCCATCGCCGCCGCCCAGGTGGTGGTCGTGATGATCGATGCCCGCGAGAACCTGGCCGATCAGGATCTTACCCTGATCGGCTACGCGATGGACGAGGGCAGGGCACTGGTCATCGCCATCAACAAGTGGGATGGGCTGGATGCGTACCAGCGCGACGAATGTCGCCGTGCGCTGGATCGGCGGCTGGTTTTCGTCGATTGGGCCAAACAGGTGCAGATCTCGGCGCTGCATGGTTCAGGCTTGCGCGAACTGATGCGTGCAGTGGTGCGTGCCCACGCTGCGGCGACCAGGGTGCTGGTGTCATCCGACCTCACCAAGACACTCGAAAAGGCCTACGAGAGCTACCAGCCGCCGTTGGTCAACGGCCATGCGCCGAAACTGCGTTTTGCCCATCCCGGCGGCACCAATCCACCGACCATCGTCATCCACGGCACGCGCACCAAGCACATTGCGCCGGCCTACCAGCGCTATCTGGAGAATTTCTTCCGCAAGCGCTACAAGCTGGAAGGCACCCCGGTGCGCATCGCGTTCCGCGAAGGCGAGAACCCGTATGCCGGCCGCAAGAAGGTGCTCACCAAGGAACAGCAGAAGAAGGCAAGGCGCCGGGTCAGCGACCTGATCAAGCGCACGCGCTGACCGCGATGCTGCGCATTGCAGCGGATCAACGCAGGTCGTCCGGCTCCAGCGAGTACACCGCCGCATCACGTTCCAGCAGTCGCCGGGGCGCAATCCCCTCGAATTTCGCGCCAACCTTTTCCGCGGTGCGGCGGCTGGCCAGATTGTCCGGCAGGACGATCAGCTCGATGCGGGTCAGTTCGCATTGCTCGAAGCCGAAGCGCGCCACGCAGATTGCCGCCTTCGCGGCGATGCCTTGCCGCTGGCGCGACTGCCGCACCCAGTAGCCCAGATTGGCGCTGCGCTGAAGCCGGTTGCGCTGACTCAAGCCGCCCCCGCCAAGCAACACGCCCGAAGCGGTGTCGAAAATGCCGAACGCGAACTGCTCGCCGCTATGCCAGGCCCATCGGCAATGCACGATCCAGGCGGCGGCGTCAGCGGAGCCATAATCCGCATGGCACCAGGGCAGCCAGCGGCCAACGCTGGCGACCGATTCACTGACCGCTTCGTGCAGCGCTGCCACATCGCCGTGCTGCCACGGCCGCAGACACAACCCGTCGGCAATCAGTTCAAGCGGAGCCGGTGGGTCCGGTTTCGTGTTCATGCGCGCATGCTGTTTGTATGCATCAGGGCGAGCCCGGATAATGGACGACCTTACAGTCAGGCATCAACATGAGCGCACGCATCCTCGACGGCAAACTTATCGCACAGGAGCTGCTCGGCAGGGTTGGCCTGCGCGTGACCGAACGCCTGGCACGTGGTCTGGCCGCGCCGGGTCTGGCGGTGGTGCTGGTCGGCAGCGATGCCGCCTCCACCGTCTATGTCCGCAACAAGCGCAAGGCCTGCCAACAGGTCGGCTTTCGTTCGTTCGGTTACGACCTGCCTGCCAGCACCACCCAGGCCGAGCTGTTCGACCTGATCGATCGGCTCAACGCCGATGCCGATGTGCATGGCATCCTGGTGCAGTCGCCCTTGCCCGAGCATATCGATGAGGATGCACTGGTGGACCGGATCGACCCGGGCAAGGACGTGGATGGCTTCCAGGCCGTCAACGTCGGTCGCCTGGCACTGCGCAGGTTCGGCCTGCGTCCGTGCACGCCCAAAGGCGTGATGACCCTGCTCGGGCACACCGACCGGCCAGTGCGCGGCCAGCATGCGGTGGTGGTGGGCGTGTCCAATCATGTGGGGCGCCCGCTGGTGCTGGAATTGATGAGGGCGGGCTGCACCACCACCTGCTGTCACCGTTTCACCCGCGATCTGGCCAGCTTCGTGCGTCAGGCCGACATCGTGATCGTCAGATCGGA
>JAJXYE010000173.1 GCA_021780735.1 Pseudomonadota bacterium
GTGATCCATGGCCACCGAACGGGGTCAGGTTGACTTCCTGACGCAACGTTCTCCCCGCGACAATTGAAACGGCCGCAAGTGAACCTGACCCCGCTTTCCCCCTTTTGGCATACGATGCGTTCTCTCCTACCCGTCAGCAGATTCCCATGCTCAGGTCTGTCAGGCTCGCCGCTATCCTCACCGCCGTCGCCACGCTTGCCTTCGCGTCCGCCGCATCGGCGCAACTCGATTTCTTCGGGCTGAGCGCGCCCAAGACGCCGGTAGCACTGGCCGACAAGCTCGACACGCCGGTGGCGGCCGAACTGCTGACCACACTCGCGCGAGCCAGCCATCTGGGCCTGGACTTCCGCGCCGAACCCGATGCGGCGGAACTGAAGGCTATCCCTGGCTCGCGCCTCACCACCGATGGCAAGCCTGGGCTGCTGTACGTGGGCGCCGACTACTGTCCTTACTGTGCGGGCGAACGTTGGGGCGTGATGCTGACGCTGCTTCGCTTCGGCAAACTCACCGGGCTGCGTTACATGCTCTCCACCGCGGACGACGTGTATCCAAATACACCCACGGTAACGTTCCAGCACGCGAGCTACCAAAGCCCGTATCTCGATTTTCAGGTGGTCGAAACCGCCGATCGTGCAGAGCGGCCGCTGATGACCCTGAGCCCGTCGCAGACGAAGATCATGAGCACCTTCGATGCGCCACCGTACAAGAAATTCATGGAACCCATCCCCTTTGTCGACCTCGACGGCAAGTACGAACTGAGCCAGTTGCTGGTGATGCCAAAGCCGCTGCAGGGCAACAACTGGCAGCAGGTGGCGAACAGGCTGGCCAACCCCGGGAGCGCGCTGTTTCGAAGCGTGATGCCGAGGGTCAACCTGCTCACCGCAGCCATCTGCCATCGTGATGGCGGCAAGCCGGCGGACGTCTGCACGGCGCCAGGTGTGGTGGCAGCCAACCGCGTTTTGACCAAAGGGTGATCAAAGAGACGTGGCCAATCCATTTCGTCGATGAATGGTGTCAGGGACAATTACCCCGCTCGTCCCTGACACCATTTTTCGCCTTGCCTTTTTCTCCACACGGGCCGGCGACTCCCCACGGCATCTGCTAGCCTGCCGGTTCCCGACCCGAGTTGCTGCATGCGTCCTGACGTCATCTCGTTTCATCGCCCGTTGGCGTTCTGGCTCGGCTGCGCCCTGCTGGTGGCCGGCGTGCTCGCGCACGTGCCGATGTTCCTGATGGGCGCGCCCATGCATTACCACCTGGCCGGCATGCCGATGGATGCCACCATGCTCACCGGCATGGCGATGATCCCGCTGGGCCTGGCACTGGCGGCGTGGGGGCTGATGCCGCGCATCGAGCAGAGGCGCCAGACGCTGCAGGGCGCGCAGGGGCACATCTTCTTCCATGTCGCCGACGGCGTACCGCTCAACCGTGCGCATTGGACCCTGGTGCTGGTGCTGGTGGTGGCCCTGGCGGTGGACGTGATGAAGCCGGCCACGCTCGGTTTCGTGATGCCGGGCATGACCGCCGAATATGCCATCAGCAAGGAGAGCGGCGCCTTCCTGGCCCTGGTGGCACTCACCGGCACGACGGTGGGCTCGGTGATCTGGGGACGCCTCGGCGACATGTTCGGTCGCCGTGCGGCGATCCTGCTCTCCGCGTTGATGTTCATGGGCACGGCGATCTGTGGCGCAATGCCGTCGTTCGGCTGGAACCTGGTGATGTGCTTCCTGATGGGCGCCTCGGCCGGCGGTTTGCTGCCAATGGCCTTCACCCTGATGGCCGAGACCATTCCGGCGACGCATCGCGGCTGGTTGCTGGTGGCACTGGGCGGCATCGGCACGTCGGCGGGTTACCTGCTGGCCGCCGGCGCGGCGGCCCTGCTGGAACCGCTGTTCAGCTGGCGCGTGCTGTGGCTGCTGGGCCTGCCCACCGGCGCCATCATCATCGTGCTGAACCGCTGGATTCCCGAATCGCCGCGCTTCCTCTCCAACGCCGGGCTGGAGGACGCCGCACGCGCCGTGCTGATGAAGTTCTGCGGGCGTGCAGGCAGCGCCATCGAACGGGACGACCCGCAGCATCCGGGTCCGCCGATCCTGGACGAGCAACATCCGGTGACCGGCATGCGCCAGCTGCTGCAGGGACGCCACGGGCCGCTGAGCTGGGGATTGATCATCTGCGGGCTGGCATGGGGGCTGGTCAACTTCGGCTTTCTGCTCTGGCTGCCGGTCAACCTGGTGAAGCTGGGCGTGGATGCAGCCAGCGCCAGCGCGTTGCTGGCGCGTTCGGCGATCATCGCGCTGCCTGGCATCGGTGCGGTGGTATGGCTCTACCACCGCTGGAGCAGCGTGCGCTCGCTGGTGCTGTTCATCGCACTGACCACCGCCTCGCTGCTCGCGTTTTTCGTCATGGTCCAGCTGCAACTGCGCTCCGCCGCGCTCACCACCGCCGCCACCGCCGTGCTGCTGATCAGCGTGAGTGGCGTCATCGCCATGCTGATTCCCTACGCCGCCGAGATCTATCCCGTGCACCTGCGCGGCACCGGCGCGGGCGTGATTGCCGCCAGTTCCAAGTTCGGCGGCATCCTCGGCGCTGGCCTGGGCGTGGTG
>JAJXYE010000321.1 GCA_021780735.1 Pseudomonadota bacterium
GACGATCATCCGCGCCAATCCCTACGTGGACACCTATTCGCGCCGCACCGGCCTGCAGCTGGGCGGCGGCGTCACCGAGGCCAATCAGGGCGACTTCTTCGTGCGCCTCAAGAGCGGGTCGCGGCCTTCTACCGAGCAGGTGATGGAGCAGATCCGAACCCAGGTCGAACAGAAAGTGCCCGGGCTGGATATCGAGCTGTCGCAGCTGATGGAAGACCTGATCGGCGATCTGGTCGCGGTGCCGCAGCCGATCGAGGTGAAGCTGTTCGGCGACAACGCGGCCGAGCTCGACAGCACGGCCGTGAAGGTAGCGGCGGCGGTGGGCAGGATCCACGGCGTGGTCGGCGTGCGCAACGGCATCAACCCCGCGGGCGATGCGCTGACCGTGCGGGTCGACCCGGTCAAGGCAGCCTTGCAGGGGTTGGATCCGGTCAGCGTAAGCGACCAGGTCGGGGCCGCCATCCAGGGCACGGTGGTGGCCCGCCTGCCCGCACAGGGCAAGGTGATCGGCGTGCGCGTGCGCCTGCCCGACAGCGCGCACCAGCGGCTGGAACAAGTGGCGGCGTTACCGATCCGTGCCGCCGACGGGCATCTGTTGCCGCTGTCGCAGGTGGCCACCATCAAGCAGGTGCAGGGGCAGCCGGAAATCACCCGCGACAACCTCAAACGGATGGTCGCGGTGACCGGCCGCATCAGCGGACGCAGCCTGGGCTCGGCCATCGCCGACGTGAAAAAGGCGATGGCCCAAAAAGGCCTGTTGCCCAAGGGCATGTTCTACGAGCTCGGTGGCGTGTACAAGCAGCAGCAGCAGGCATTCCGCGGACTCACCATCGTGATGCTGTCGGCGATCGCGCTGGTGTTTACCCTGCTGCTGTTCCTGTACGAGAGTTTCCGCGTGGCGCTGGCGATTCTCGCCATGCCGCTGCTGGCGCTGCCGGCGGTGTTCATCGGCCTGTGGGTGACCGGCATCGAGCTCAACATTTCCTCGATGATGGGCATGACGATGATCGTGGGCATCGTCACCGAGGTGGCGGTGTTCTATTTTTCCGAGCTGCAGCAGGCGGAACAGGAGCAAGGTGAGGACGCCTCGCTGCAGGACGCGCTGCATCAGGCCGGCCACCACCGCACGCGGCCGATCCTGATGTCGACGATCGCCGCGATCCTGACCCTGCTGCCGTTGGCGCTGGCGCTGGGCCAAGGCTCGCAGATGCAGCAGCCGTTGGCGGTGGCGATCATCGCCGGCCTGCTGGTGCAGGTACCACTGGTACTGCTGGTGATGCCGGTGCTCTACGCGCTGCTGCGTCGACGCGGCCAGACGCCGGCCGTCTGATGTCGAACGCGCGCTCTTCGCAGACCGTCACGCAAGGTCAAGATGCCCAGCGTCACCTTGATGAACAGACGCACAAGTCCATGTCCGGTCATAAGGGCCAGCTAAGTAGAAGTGCGCAATCTGGACAGGCCTGATACATGCCCATGGCCGGTATTGGACACCCCCATCATCTGGAGAAACTCATGCGTAAATTGTCGCTGGTCGCCGCGTCGCTTGGATTGTTCGTTGCTGCGTTTTCGGCAGCGGCCACCAGCCACGAAAAACTCGCTGCCCAGGCGCACGTAAGCATGGCCGAGGCACGCAGCATTGCCCTCAAGACATTTCCCGGCAAGATCATTTCGGCCGAACTGGAAAAGGAGCATGGCGGCAGCGGCCTGCGTTATTCCTTCGATATCAGTGCCGCTGGCGTGGTTCACGAAGTCGGCGTGGACGCCAAGGACGGCAAGGTGCTGGAGAACTCCATCGACAACGGCAAGGACTGAGGTCGCCGCCATCACCTGCTGCCCGATGGATCGTGCCTGGAGCCTTGGCCGTGGAAGCACACCCGGCCATGGTTCCGCTCTTTGCTCGCCCCGCATGCGGTTCAGGCCAGTATCCAGTCATGCTGGCGACCAATGACTGTTTGCCGCCCACAATCCTGGGAGCCTGTCGGGCTTTGGTCGGCCAGGCCCCGCCCGCCACTTCATGCATGCATGATTGAAACATTCGCCTTCACCCAGCCGGTCGTCGTCGGCAAGCGTGCCGGCCGGCTGCAGCATGCCGATCAGTTGGAGCCGTCGAGCGGTCACAAGATGTTTCGAGCTGACTCAGCCCACTAAACCCGAACCCAACCTACCAGGGAAACGATCATGCAGCGTCTCTTGCGCAACGTCCTGTCCTTCTCGATGCTGGCGCTGCCCTTGATGGCGAGCGCGGCCACCACGGCGACTCGACAAACTGTCGGCTATCGCGTGCTTTCGCGTGTCGCCCTGGGCGGCGAGGGCGGCTGGGACTACCTCGCCTTCGACCCCGGCACCCGCCATCTTTTCATCAGCCGCGGCGACCGCGTGCTCGTGCTCAATCCGCAGACGCTCAAGGTGATCGGCACGATCCCGGATACCGCTGGCGTGCACGGCATCACCATCGCGCCGGATCTGCATCGCGGCTTCACCAGCGACGGCAAGAGTGCGTCGGTGACGGAGTTCGACCTGGGGACCCTGAAGACAGTGGCCACGATTCACGGCACCGGCGAGAACCCCGATGCGATCGTCTACGATGCAGCGTCGCATCATGTGTATACCTTCAACGGCAAAAGTCATTCGGCCAGCGTGATCGATCCGCTGCGCGGCGCCGTGATCGACACGATCCCGTTGCCGGGCAAGCCGGAGTTTGCGGCTGCCGACAACGCCGGTCGCATTTACGTCAACATCGAGGACACCTCCGAGCTGGCCGAGATCGACACGATCGCCAACAAGGTGTTGCACGTGTGGCCGCTGAAACCTTGCGAGTCACCCAGTGGGCTGGCGCTGGACAACGTCCATCACCGTGTGTTTTCGGTTTGCCAGAACCGCACCATGGCGGTGACCGATGCGCTGGACGGCCATCAGGTGGCCCAGGTGCCGATCGGCGAGGGCCCCGATGCGGTGGTGTTCGATTCGGCCACGGCGATGATCTACAGCTCCAACGGCCACAGCGGCACCATCACGGCAGTGCACGAGCAGACGTCGGATGAGTACCGCGTGACGGCGACGATCCCCACCCAGGTCAGCGCGCGCACCATGGCGCTGGATCCGAAAACCCATCGGCTCTATCTCTCGGCGGCGCGCTTCGAAGCCAAGCTGCAGCCCAATGGCTGGCACACGATCGTGCCCGACAGCTTCGTCGTGCTGGTGGTCGGGCGGCACTGAGCGGTCGCCCGGACGCAGCGGTTTCAGTCGACCTGTTGCGGCAGGATCACCAGCTTGCCGACGGCCTGACGGTCGAGCAGTGCCTGCAGCGCCTGCGGCGCCTGCGACAGCGGATAGCGGCGCGAGATCAGCGGACGGATGCGCCGCAGCTGCAGCCAGCCGAACAGCTGGGTCATGTTCTGCATGTGCAACGCCGGCTCGCGCCGCACGAACTCGCCCCAGAACACCCCAACCAGCGAGCTGCCCTTGAGCAGCAGCAGGTTGATCGCGATTTTCGGGATGGCACCGGCGGCAAATCCCACTACCAGGTAGCGGCCGCGCCAACCGACGCAGCGCAGCGCCGGCTCGGTGAAATCGCCACCGACCGGGTCACAGACCACGTCGACGCCGCGCCCCCCGGTCAGCGCCCTGACCTGCTCGCGCAGGTCGCCGTTGGCGTAGTCGATGGTCTCGTCGGCGCCATGCTCGCGTGCCGCCGCCAGTTTCTCCGCCGTCGAGGCAGCGGCGATCACCCGCATGCCGAGCAGCTTGCCGATTTCCACCGCGGCCAGACCCACCCCGCCGCCCGCGCCAAGCACCAGCAGGATCTCGCCGGGCCGGGCGTTGGCGCGATCCTTCAGGGCGTGCAACGCGGTACCGTAGGTGAGCATGAAGCTCCCGGCAATTTCCAGATCCTCGTCGGAGATGTCCGCCGGCAGCGGCACGACATGGCTGGCATCGATCGCGACTTCCTGCGCACACGCACCGTACGTGGCCAGGCCGACCACCTTGTCGCCGACCGCCAGCTGCCTGACTTCGGCGCCCAGCGCAATGATCTCGCCTGACAGCTCGCCGCCGGGCGAAAACGGAAACGCCGGCCGCGCCTGGTACTTCCCGGCAACGATCAGCGCGTCGGGAAAATTTGCCGCAGCCACCCGTGTCCGCACCACGACCTGCTGCGGGCCGGGTTCAGGCGAAGGCATCTCGCGCAGTTGCAGTGACGACGGCGGTCCCCAGGCGGCGCAGACGATGGCTTTCATGGCGGGACTCCGGTGGCTTGCGGGAAGGTTCGGCAGACGGTATCGAGCAGGGGTCAGAAATTTCCCTCGGTGTGCTGCCACACCTTGTCGCGCAGGGCGACCAGCCGCGGGCCGACATCCTGCAGCAGCTTCTCGCGCGTCATCACCGAGACCTGGCCACTGCAGTTGAATGCCAGGATGCGGCTGCGATCGGCCGACACCATCGGCACGCCGACCGCGAATACCTCGGCGTTCCAGTCGCCGAGGGAGAAGCAGAAGCCATGGGTTTCGTAGTCCTGCCGTGCGCGGACGATGCCGGCGCGCAGGCGTGGCCAGTAACCCGGCTCGCATTCGCGTTCGAGGTTGGCCAGGTGGCGCTGGAACACCGCCAGCGGCCGCGCCGCCAGATCGGCACGACCCAGCGCGGTCGAGCCGTGCGGCACGCGGGCGCCAGCGTCCAGATTCAGGTGGAAGGTGGCGTCGCCCTGGCACACGTCCAGCAACACCATGCGCTGGTGATCGCTGTCGGCTTCGGCCAGCATCACCGCCGAGCGGGTGTAGTCGGCCAGTTCGCGCATCAGCGGCCGGGCGATCTTCACCACGTCGTTGCCGCGCATGAACGCGTGTCCCAGCGCCAGCGCCGCGGTGCCCAGAGCGTATTTCTCCAGCGACGCGCTGTAGCTGAGATAGCCCAGCGCCGACAGGGTAAAGGTCAGCCGCGAGACCGTGGTCTTGGGCAGTCCGGTCTGGCGCGCGATGTCCTGGTTGCCCAGCCGCGGCGCGCCGTGCTCGAAGCAGCGCAGGATGGCGAAGCCGCGGGCCACCGCGCTGACGAATTGCGGATGCTTTTCGTCGATGCCCTGACTGAACGTGTCGACATGCCGTTTCGGGCTACCCATCGCGACCCCCGTCTGCGCTGCGCGGCATCACGCCGACGCCTGCGTCTTGTGCCTGGCCAGTTCGAGCTTGGCGATGGTGGCGTTGTGCACTTCGTCCGGACCGTCGGCCAGGCGCAGCGTGCGGATGCCCGCGTACATCGCGGCCAGCGGAAAGTCATCGCTCACCCCGGCGCCGCCATGCGCCTGGATCGCCCAGTCGATGATCTGGCAGGCCATGCCAGGCGCGACCGTCTTGATCATCGCGATCTCGGCGCGCGCCACCTTGTTGCCGACGGTATCCATCATGTACGCGGCGTTGAGCGTGAGCAGGCGTGCCTGGTCGATCATGCAACGCGACTGCGCAATCCGCTCGAGCCAGATCGATTGCTCGCTGAGCCGTTTGCCGAACGCCTCGCGCGACAGCACGCGCTGGCACAACAGCTCCAGCGCACGCTCGGCCGCGCCGATGGTACGCATGCAGTGGTGGATGCGACCCGGCCCCAGTCGCCCCTGGGCAATCTCGAAGCCGCGGCCCTCGCCCAGCAGCAGGTTGCCGGCCGGCACCCGCACGTCGCGCAACACGATTTCCATGTGACCATGCGGGGCGTCGTCGTAGCCGAACACGCGCAAGGGTCGGATCACCTCGATGCCGGCCGCGTCGGCGGGCACCAGGATCATCGACTGCTGCTTGTGGGTCGCCGCGTCCGGGTCGGTCTTGCCCATCACGATGTACAGCGCACAGCGCGGATCGCCGGCTCCGGATGACCACCACTTGCGTCCGTTGATGACATACGCGTCGCCGTCGCGGCGGATCGAGCACTGGATGTTGGTGGCATCGGACGAGGCCACCGCCGGTTCGGTCATCAGGAAGGCGGAGCGGATCGTGCCGGCCAGCAGCGGCTCCAGCCAGCGATCCTTGATCGCCTCGCTGCCGTAGCGCTCGAGGGTTTCCATGTTGCCGCTGTCCGGTGCCGAGCAGTTGAAGACTTCCGCTGACCACGGCACCCGCCCCATCACCTCGCACAGCGGCGCGTATTCCAGATTGGACAAGCCTTGCGGTGCGCGTGCCGACTGCGGCAGGAACAGGTTCCACAGGCCGAGCTCGCGGGCGGCGGGCTTGAGCTGTTCGATGATCCGGGTCGGTTGCCAGGCATTGCCGGCCGCGCGGTTTTGCCGGATCTCCTGCAGATACACCGGCTCGTTGGGATAGATCGACTCGTCAAAGAAGCGCAGCAGCTCGCCGCGCAACGCTTTGACCTTGGCGGAATACGAGAAATCCATGGCAACTCCCGAGTACCGGAGAGACTATAGTTCCGTAAAGCAGAACTTCACCCCGAAATATGCAGTCATGGTAGATGCCGACCCACCATGAGGGAAGTCCCGGCAAATTCGTCATGCATGCGCTTGTCTCACCGGCAGGCTATGGCTAGGATGATCGAGGACTGAAATTCAATTCCGTTATACGGAACATGGAGCGAGGAGTTCATGCCAAGACTGCACGTGCCATCCGCGCGGCAAGACGTCGACTGCCGGCAACGGGCGGCGGCATGATCGGCGCTTCGACGGCGGCCAGCGGCGGGCCGATCGACACCGCGGCGCTGGAACGCTACCTCGAGGCACACGTCGATGGTTTCCGCGGACCGCTGACGCTCGAGCGCTTCAAGGGTGGCCAATCCAATCCCACCTATCTGCTGGGCACGCCGGCACGCCAGTATGTGATGCGCTGCAAGCCGGCCCCGGTGGCGCAACTGCTGCCGTCGGCGCATGCGGTGGAACGCGAGTTCCGGGTGCAGTCGGCGCTCGCCGGCAGCGCCGTGCCGGTGGCTCGGATGCATTGCCTGTGCGAGGACGAGTCGGTCATCGGCCGGGCGTTCTACCTGATGGATCATGTCGAGGGCAGGATCTTCTGGGATCAGTCCCTGCCGGGCATGCAGCCGGCCGAGCGGGCGGCGATCTATGCCGAGCTGAACCGGGTGATCGCCGAATTGCACAAGGTCGATGTCGCAGCGGTTGGCCTGGCCGACTACGGCAGGCCCGGCAATTATTTCGAACGCCAGATCGCGCGCTGGACCAAGCAGTACCGCGCCAGCGAAACCGGCACGATTGACGCGATGGATGAGCTGATCGCCTGGCTGCCCGAACACATACCGCACGAAGCGCAGCCGCAGGTGTCGCTGGTGCACGGCGACTACCGCATCGACAACGTCATCTTCCATCCGACCGAGCCGCGCATCCTGGCGGTGATCGACTGGGAGTTGTCCACCCTGGGTCATCCATTGGCCGACTTCGCCTACCACCTGATGAGCTGGCACACCACGCCGGCGCTGGCCCGCGGTTTGAAAAACCTCGATCTGGCGGCCCTGGGGATACCCGCCGAGGCCGATTACATCGCCGCCTATGCGGCCCGGGTCGGCCACCCGGTGTCGGCGCCGTGGAACTACTACCTTGCCTACAACCTGTTCCGCATCGCCGCGATCCTGCAAGGCATTGCCAAGCGTGCCGCCGACGGTACGGCCAGCAACGCCGAAGCCGCCGCGATCGGACGCAATACGCGGCCGCTGGCCGAGATGGGATGGGCGATCGCGCAGCGGCTCGCCAGCGCGTGAACGATGCGCCGGGGGCCGGGGCCGGCAAGTCGTTCAACCTCTGAACCGTTTTCCACGCATGCGAACAGGACACAGCCTGTGAAAGAAGCCGTCATCGTCCCCACCGCGCGTACCGGTCTGGCCAGGCACGGGACGGGCGCACCGAACAGGCCTCACGGTGCCCGTCCCGCTGACGGGCGGGTCGTCACCGGCCGATTCGACATCGCCTGAGCCGACGATGGATTCCCTGCTGATATCGCGGCGCGACCTGGAGTTCATGCTGTACGAATGGCTCGACGTGACGGCGCTCACCCGCGCCCCGCGTTTCGCCGACCACAGCCGCGACACCTTCGATGCCGTGCTCAACACCAGCGAGCGACTGGCCAGCGAGCTGTTCGCACCGCACAACCAGCAGGCCGATCGCTGCGAGCCGCATTTTGACGGCGACAAGGTCAGCCTGATCGATGCGGTGAAACCTGCGCTCGATGCCTTCGCTGCGTCGGGCCTGATCGCCGCCGCGCACGACTACGCCCTCGGCGGCATGCAGTTGCCGCAGGTGGTGGAGATGGCGGCACTGTCGTACCTGTATGCGGCGAATGTCGGCACCAGTGCGTACCCCATGCTGACCCGGGGCAACGCCAACCTGCTGCTGGCGCATGGCAATGCGGCGCAGATCAAGGCCTTCGTCGAGCCCGAACTGCAAGGGCGCTTCTTCGGCACCATGTGCCTGTCCGAGCCGCAGGCCGGCTCCTCGCTGTCTGACATCGCCACCCGCGCGGAACCCGATGGCGATTCGCCGCTGGGGGCACGCTACCGCGTCTTCGGCCACAAGATGTGGATATCCGCTGGCGACCACGAGCTGGCGGAAAACATCGTGCATCTGGTGCTGGCCAGGATTCCCGGCGCCGATGGCAGGCTGATTCCCGGCGTGAAGGGAATCTCGCTGCTGCTGGTGCCGAAGTTTCTGCTCAACCCGGACGGCAGCCCGGGCGAGCGCAACGATGTGCAACTGGCCGGCATCAACCACAAGATGGGTTACCGCGGCACGGTCAACACCCTGCTCAATTTCGGCGAGGGCTCGCGCCATGCGCCGGAGGGTCGGGCCGGTGCCATCGGTTACCTCGTCGGCGAGGCGCACCACGGCCTTGCCTGCATGTTCCACATGATGAACGAGGCGCGCATCGGGGTCGGGCTGGGCGCGGTGGCGCTGGGTTACACCGGCTATCTGCACGCACTGGACTATGCGCGCCACCGTCCGCAGGGCCGGGCCATCGGCGCGGCGGGCAAGGATCCGGCCAGCCCGCAGCAGCCCATCGTCGAGCACGCCGACGTCAAGCGCATGCTGCTGGCACAGAAGTCGTACGTGGAAGGTGGGCTCGCCTTCAATCTCTACTGCGCGCGACTGGTGGACGAAGCGGCCAGCTGTGAAGATCCCGCCGCCCGTGCGCAGTTGATCCTGCTGCTGGATATCCTCACCCCGATCGCCAAGAGCTGGCCGGCGCAGTGGTGCCTGGCCGCCAATGATCTGGCGATCCAGGTGCATGGCGGTTACGGCTACACGCGCGAATACAAGGTGGAACAGTTCTACCGCGACAACCGGCTCAATCCGATCCACGAAGGCACCCACGGCATCCAGGCGCTGGACTTGCTGGGGCGCAAGGTGGTGATGCATGAGGGCGCGGCGTTCAAGCTGTTTGCCGGACGCGTCGCCGACACGATCGCGCGCGCGCAGTCGCACCACACGCAGGCCGTGCATGCCGCCACGCTCGACGCCCGTCTCGGGCGGCTCGTCGAGGTGACCCGCAAGCTGTGGGCTGCCGGTGATCCGCAGCTCACCCTGGCCAACGCCAGTGTCTACCTTGAAGCGTTCGGGCACGTCGCCATGGCATGGATCTGGCTGGAGCAGGCCCTGGCCGCGGCGGATCGGCCTGGCGATTTCCTCGAGGGCAAGCGCCGCGCGGCGTGCTATTTCTTTCGCTGGGAGCTGCCACGGGTCGATGCGCAGCTGGATCTGCTGGCGAGCCTGGACCGAACCACGCTGGACATGCAGGATGCCTGGTTTTGAGCGGCGTCGGAAAGATCGGCCATGACTGAACTGCGTATCATCGAGAGCCTCGACGCGCTGGCCGCTCTGGTCGGCGAGGAGCTGGCCTGCAGCGACTGGATCGCGATCAGTCAGGAGCGAATCCAGCGCTTTGCCGACGTCAGCGGTGACCAGCAGTGGATCCATGTCGATGCCGCACGCGCGGCGCGCGAATCGCCGTTCGGCGGCACCATCGCGCATGGTTATCTGACTCTCTCGCTGCTGCCGATGATGTTCGCCTCGTGCCTGCGCGTGGATGGCGTGGCCCTGGCCATCAACTACGGCCTGGACCGGGTGCGCTTTCCCGCGCCGGTGCTGTGCGGTCAGAGTGTGCGGGGGCGGTTGCTGCTGCAGCGACTCGAGCCGGTCGCCGGCGGCGTGCAGGCCCACTGGCTGGCCACGGTCGAGATCATGGGTGGCGACAAGCCCGCCTGCGTGGCACAGATGCTGGTTTGCTACTACGCGCAGGGCGCGGCCTGAGCGCATCGACGTTGATCGACCTGGGGCTCGTGTCGCGCGGGTGAGCGGAGGTTCGCACGGCGGGGATCCGGGCAGCGCCGTGCCGACGATCCGAGGTCTCCCCGATCTCCGCTGCCCGAAGCCCTGGTTCCGGATCGCATGGGCTACCCCGACCGGCCCTGCGTCCGCTCCGTCCGGCGGCGGGCGGAGCCGCCCGCTGTGCGACTGCCTGCCGTGGCCGAAGCGCATCGAGCCAGGGGATTGCCGGTACGCTTTATCGCACTGCGCTCGACTCCGGGTATCCGCGTCGTGGCGGATCCGGCGGACGGTTCGACACGGCTGCCTGTCTGCTGAGCGCAGGGTATGCAAGGGCGATGTGCCTGGCCGCATCGCTGGCGG
>JAJXYE010000308.1 GCA_021780735.1 Pseudomonadota bacterium
GTCGGGCAATTCCAGATCGCGGCCCAGCAGCGGCAGTTCGAGCTGCGCGCCCAGCGCGTCGAGCAGGCTGTCCTCGGACACTGCGCCGACACGCATCAGCAGCGCGCCGATGCGGCCGCCGATGCGGCCCTGCATATCCAGCGCGCGCTGCACGTCGGCGACCGTCACCAGGCCGCGTTCGATCAGCAATTCACCCAGCAAGCGCGACTCCATCGATCATCCTCACAGCACATCCGCAAAGCCGGGGCGCAGTCTTGCAAACACGGCTGAACCCAGCGCATACACCAGCAGCGCCGCCAGCGTGTATTCACCCAGCGCGGCGAAATCCGGCGCTCGATCCGTCAGCACCACCACGCGCGCCTGCTCAACCGGCACCGTCAGCGGGTTGAACGCCATCAGGTGCTGCATCAGCAGCGGCGCATGTGCGCGCACGTAGAAGATCGGGCTCAGGAACATCAGCATCGTGATCAGTGATCCCATCACCTGCTTGAGATCGCGCAGGTACACGCCGAGCGCGGCGAACAGCGCCGACAGCCCCAGCAGGCACAGTGCGAACGGCGCCACCACCAGCGGCAGCCACAGGGCGTTCCAGCCGATCGAGCCGCCCAGCACCAGGCCGAATGCGATCAGCAGCAGAAAGCCCATCGCGAAATGGAACAGCCCGGTCAGCAGGCTGACCCACGGCAGCGTCTCCAGCGGGAACACCACCTTGTTCACGTAGTTGGGCTGCTCCAGGATCAGCCCCGGCGCGCGACCCAGGGTTTCCTGCAGCACACCGATCAGCAGCAGGCCCAGATAGATGTGGATCGCATAGCCGCCGATGCCCTGCGCTTCGGCGCCGGGCCAGCGCGAGCGGAAGATCACCCCGAACACCAGGGTGTAGATGCCCAGCATCAGCAGCGGCGTGATCACCATCCAGCCGCTGCCGAACAGCGAGCTGCGATAGCGGCTGGCGATCTCGCGCCGGGTCAGCGCGGTGATCACGCCGCGGTGGCGGAGCGGGTGCAGAAACAGGCGATCGAGCATGCGCGGGGTGGCGTGCGGCGGGTCGATACAGGTGCGGCAGAATACAGGAACCCCAGCCCCCGAACCGCCGCCCCGGCGCGCAGACCGCAGGCAAAATGTGTTCAGGGTCGCCACAAGACGATTGACGCGCGCGCGCCGTGGTGTCTAGTATGCCGGCGTAGCTTGTGGTCCTGGATGGGTTTGGGGGCGGGCACAAGAATCCTTCCTTCCGATCTGTCCGTTTTGCCGGAACGCCGAGCGCCGCGATCCTTCTGGTACCGGTCGGGTCGGGTGTCCGGTTGAAGCTACGTCCCGAAGTCAACCTAGGAGTCTTTTCGACATGTCGAACTTCCGTAAATCCGCGCTCACGCTGGCGATCGTCGCTGGTATGGCCGCATCCGGCGTCGCTTCGGCGGCGTCCATCGTGCCCAATACCGGTTTCCCCGAAGGCGTGGCCTTCTTTGACATCGCCAGCGCCACCACCCAGGTCGGCATCGCGGTCGCGCCCGGCGTCACCGTCAACGTCGATCCGACCGACAACATCATCGGCCGCACCACCGGCTTCGCCATCCGCGTCTCACTGAGCAATGGCGCCACATTCGCGGCGAATCCGACGTTCACGACAGGCGCCGCACTGCCGGCCGGCTGGACCACGAGCATCGGCGCTGGCGGAGCTGGCTCTTCCACCATGGTTATCAACTTCAACCCGCCCAACACCAATCCAGTACCAGGTGTTGGCAGCGGCCCGCTGGTCACCCTGACGCCGGCCGATGCCGAACTGGCACCCACCGTGGGCCACATCCTGACCAGCCTGACTGCGCTGCAGGTCCCAAATCAGACCGTGACCGAGTCCTTCCAGTTCTTCGATCCGGTCAGCACCAACAACATCCTCAATCCGGCGCCGGTCGCCTCCGTGCTGCAATCGGGCAACCCGGTGGTTACCGCCTGCAATCTGACCAATCGCCCGTACCCGCAGCTCTACACCAAGATCGACGTTTCGGCCAACACCTCGCAGGCCAGCCGCACGTATTTCTCGCTGTATGGCAACATCGGCGGCACCCAGACCGGCCTGTACAACGCGGGTCAGATCCAGATCAGCACCGCGCCGAACTTCAGCTACTTCAGCTATAACGCCACCGACTCGTTCACCACCACCGTCAGCGGAAGCTTCGGTGCGTTCAATCAGGCCGGCGCGGCAGTCTTCCTGTCCAAGAACTCGAACTGCAGCACGCAGGACGTCGTCGGCACGCTGAACGCGACGGGCACCCAGGCCAGTTTCACCTACGGTCTCGGGGTACTCGGGGCCACGTTCCCTGCAACGGCGGCGAACGCCCAGCTCTGCTTCTCGGTTCCGTCGGGCAATACGCAGACGATCGCTGCGACCACGATCAGCCAGCAGACCAGCTTCACCCGCAACGCCCTGACCGTGAATGGTCCGGCCTGCTCGCTGAACGCGATGAGCTACAACGGCCCGGTGGTCCACGTGTACACCTTCAACCCGGCCGGCAACACCACGCAGCAGAGCTTCCTGCGCATCAGCAACACCGGTCCCTCGGCCGGTCCGGTGTTCATCACCGGCATC
>JAJXYE010000325.1 GCA_021780735.1 Pseudomonadota bacterium
GGATCTGCCTGAACCACGCCCGCTGAAATGGCGCGCCATGCCGACAAGCTGGCGAGAGGCCAGCAAACCTCGTGACGTGAAGGCAAGAGCATCGCCGGCGAGAACATCAGACATTGAAGAGGAAATGCAGCACGTCGCCATCCTTGACGATGTAGTCCTTGCCCTCCTTGCGCAGCCGACCCGCAGCACCGGCACCCGCTTCACCCTTGTACTGGATGAAGTCGTCGTAACCGATTGTCTCGGCACGGATGAAACCGCGCTCGAAATCGGTGTGGATGACCCCGGCAGCCTGCGGTGCGGTTGCACCGCGCTTGACCTGCCACGCCCGGACTTCCTTCACGCCGGCGGTAAAATAGGTCTGCAGGTCGAGCAGCTTGTAGCCGGCCCGGATCACCCGGTTCAGTCCCGGCTCGTCCAGACCCATGTCCCGCAGGAACTCATCGCGGTCCGCGTCGTCCAGCTGCGCCATTTCCTCCTCGATCGCCGCACACACCGGCACGACCTCGGCACCTTCCAGCACGGCACGCTCACGCACCGCATCCAGCAACGGATTGTTCTCGAAGCCGTCGTCGGCCACATTGGCGATATACATGAGCGGCTTCAGCGTGAGCAGAAACAGGTCACGCACCAAGGCGCGCTCCTCCTCGTCCAGACCCAGGCTGCGCGCAGACCTGCCCTCGTTGAGGCCGGCGGAGAGCCTCTGCAACACCGGCTTCCTGGCCAGGGCCTCCTTGTCGTTGGCCTTGGCCGCCCGCTCGGCGCGGTTCAACGCCTTGTCGACCGACTCCAGGTCGGCCAGCGCCAGCTCGGTGTCGATCGTCTCGATATCGGCGATCGGGTCGATCTTGCCGGCTACATGGATCACGTCGCCCTCAAAGCAACGCACCACGTGGGCGATCGCATCGACCTCGCGGATATGCGCCAGGAACTTGTTGCCAAGGCCTTCACCCCTCGATGCACCGGCGACCAGGCCGGCGATGTCGACAAACTCCACCGCGGTCGGAATCACTTTCTGCGGATTGACGATGACGGCCAGCGCGTTCAGCCGCGGATCCGGCACCGGCACCACGCCGACGTTCGGCTCAATCGTGCAGAACGGGAAATTGGCCGCGGCAATACCCGCCTTGGTCAGCGCGTTGAACAGGGTGGATTTGCCGACGTTGGGCAGGCCGACAATGCCGCATTTGATGCCCATGCTGGACTCCGGGGAACGGGAAACGGGAAACGGGGAACATGAAGTTGGAGGAGTCTTGAACGTCGCAGCCTTGACAGGACGCCTACGTTCCGCGCTCCCCGTTCCCCGTTCCCGCTGTTGTATGTAGTTGCTGCATCGCCTTCTCGAAGTGCCCCGCAACCGCCAGCGGCAGGATCTCCATGGCGCGGGCGATTCCATCCAGGATGGCGCCCTCGTCGACCGCCGACGGGCGGCCCAGCACCCACGGCGTGACCCGATCCTTGTGCCCGGGATGACCGATGCCGATGCGCAGTCGATGGAACTTTCCGTGGCCGAGATGGGCGAAGGCATCGCGCAGGCCGTTCTGACCACCGTGACCACCGTCGAACTTCATGCGCACGGTACCGGCGGGCAAGTCCAGATCGTCATGCGCCACCAGGCATTCATCGGGTTCGATCTTGTAGTACCGCAGGGCCGCGGCAATCGCCAGGCCGCTCTTGTTCATGAACGTGGCCGGCTTCAGCAGCCACACCGGCTCGCCGCCGATGCGCAGTTTGCAGACCTCGCCATGCAACTTGCCGTCGAAACCGAAGCGCTCACCCTGCCCGCTGGCGAGCGCGTCCACAAACCAGAACCCGGCGTTGTGCCGGGTTCGAAGATATTCGGCACCGGGATTGCCGAGGCCGACGATGAGTCGCAAACCAGCCATGCGCGCAGACAGCAGTGATGGCCCGCACTCCAAGCGGGTGCGGGCCACCCCAGCTTACTTCTTGTCGTCCTTCTTCGCCGGTGCGGCGGAGGCCGGAGCAGCAGCTTCGGCGTCGGCCGGGGCTTCTTCGACTTCTTCCTGCACCGAATTGGCCGTGACCACCGGAATGTCGTGGCTCTCACCCAGGTGCAGCGCAACGATCTCGACGTTCGCCGGCAGCTTCAGCTCGGACAGATGCACGATATCGCCCGGCTTCAGATCAGCCAGGTCGAGCTCGATGAACTCGGGCAGATCCTTCGGCAGGCAGGAGATCTCGACCTCGGTCAGGTTGTGCGAGACCACCACACCGGAGGTCTTGCCGGCAGGCGACTTCTCCTGGTTGAGGAAGTGCAGCGGCACGCTGACGCGGATCGCCTCGTTCTCGTTCACGCGCAGAAAATCCATGTGCATCATCAGCTGCTTGAACGGATGCTTCTGCCAGTCACGCACCAGCACCTTCTGCACCTTGCCGTCGACGTTCAGGTCGAGAATCGAGGAGAAGAACCACTCGTTCTTGGCGGCCAGCAGGATGGTGTTGTGCTCGATCTGGATGCTCTCGGGGGCCTGTCCGGCGCCATAGACGACGGCGGGCACGAAGCTCGCACGACGCAGGCGGCGGCTCGCACCTTTCCCCTCGTCCTTGCGGCCCTGTGCCTTGATTTCATGAGTCTGGGTCATTTGATTGCTACCTGGGTTGTTGAAGAACCGCCTCGCGGTGGTTTCATGACTTTTCCGCGACCAGAAAAGCCGGTGGTGCCGTGCGGCTGGGCCGCCACGGCGAATTCCGATGGATCAGTCGACGTACAACGAACTCACCGACTCGCCAAAGGCGATGCGTCGAATGGTTTCGGCCAGCAGCTCGGCGACCGAGAGCTGGCGGATCCTGGCGCAGGCCTGTACTTCCGGGCGCAGCGGCAGGGTATTGGTGACCACCAGCTGATCGAGCTGGGAGCCTTCGATATTGCTGACCGCCGCGCCCGACAGCACCGGATGCACGCAGTAGGCAACCACCTTGCGCGCACCACGATCCTTCAGCGCGGCAGCGGCGGCGCAAAGCGTGCCGGCGGTGTCGACGATGTCATCGACCATCACGCAGGTCTTGCCCTCCACGTCACCGATGATGTTCATCACGGTGGACACGTTCGCGCGCGGCCGGCGCTTGTCGATGATCGCCAGATCAGCATCGTCCAGCCGCTTGGCGATGGCACGGGCGCGCACTACCCCGCCCACATCAGGACTGACCACGATCAGGTCGTCCATGCTGTAGCTGCGCCAGATGTCAGCCAGCAGCACCGGCGAGGCGTACACGTTGTCGACCGGTATGTCGAAAAAGCCCTGGATCTGGTCGGCATGCAGATCGACCGTCAGCACCCGATCGACACCGGCAGCACCAATCATCCGCGCCGCCAGCTTGGCGGTGATCGGCACCCGCGCCGAACGCGGCCGGCGATCCTGCCGGGCATAGCCGAAATAAGGCATCACCGCGGTGACGCTGGCAGCCGAGGCGCGCTTGAGCGCATCGGTCAGCGCCAGCAGCTCGAACAGGTTTTCCGCACTCGGCGCGCCGGTAGGCTGCAGCACGAACACTTCCTGCCGACGAACGTTCTCCTCGATCTCGATCTGTACCTCGCCATCACTGAACGTGCCGACCTGGGCCTTGCCCAGCGGCACACCCAGGCGATGGGCGACATCTTCGGCCAGCGCCCGGTGGGCGTTGCCTGTAAACAGCAGCATCGGGGTGGACGTATCCACTTCGCTTACCTCGGAACTTAGCCATCATGAAATGGCTGGGGCGGCAGGATTCGAACCTGCGAATGCGGGAATCAAAATCCCGTGCCTTAACCAGCTTGGCGACGCCCCAGTGTTTGTGTGTTCGGTCGTGCCTGCAATCCGTCAAATTCCGCGATGTCGCGCCAGCGCATCCAGCAACGGCGAAACATCCATTCCACTGACCAACCACGCCCTGAATGCCGGTGGACATTGATCCACCACGGCCCGCGCACGGCTGAGTGAGCGCAACTCCAGAAACACGCAGCCGCCGCTACCTGAAAGTCGGGCCGACCCGAAACCGCCCAGCCAGTCCAGCGCCGCAGCCACTCGCGGGTGCCGCGCGCGCACCACCGGTGCGAAGGCGTTTTCCGTTGTTTCGCCCGAAGCAAAGGATGAAATTGTCGCCCGCGGCGCATTGCGTGTCAATTCAGGCGCTTGAAATAGCGCCGCGGTGGGCACCGGATCCTGCGGATCGAGTACCACGTAATGCCTCGGTGGCAAGCTGATCGCACTGAGCCGTTCACCGATGCCCTCGGCCCAGGCCGAACGGCCACGCACGAAAACCGGTACGTCGGCGCCAAGTCGGCGTCCCAGCTCGGCCAGGGTGTACTCGTTCAGGTTCAGCCGCCACAGCAGATTCAGCGCTACCAATACGGTGGCCGCATCCGAGCTGCCGCCACCGAGCCCTCCGCCCATCGGGATGTGCTTGTCCACCTCGATGTCCACGCCCTCCAGGGTGCCGGCATGCTGCTGCAGCAAGCGCGCGGCACGCACTACCAGATCGTCCTGCTCGGGCACCGCAGCCGCGCCGCGCAGGCGCCGGATCGCGCCATCCGCCCGTACGCGCAGGCGAACCTCGTCGCCCCAGTCGAGCAGGCGAAACACCGTCTGCAGCTCATGATAGCCATCCGCGCGACGCCCGGTGATGCGCAGGAACAAGTTCAACTTGGCCGGCGCCGGCCACACCGTCCACTCGCCGTGAGCGGGCGCCGGCAACAGCCGGCTCATGAACACGCGAAGCGAATCGGGAAAGCCGTTGTCGCGATCACGCTGGCGCGCGGACTCGAACTTCGGGTCGTTCTTGTCGACCACGGCAAAACCGTGGTTTGCATAGAACGGGGCATTCCACGGCACATCTCCCAGAGTGCCCAGATCCATACGTCGATATCCGGCCGCCCCCGCCCAGGCGCAGGCGTGTTCAAGCAGGGCCGCACCGATCCCGCGCCGGCCGTGTTCAGGCAGCACGTCGATCTCCGCGATGCCGATGGCAGCCGAATCTGCCTCGGCATCGAGCCAGATGAAGCCCAGCGGTGCACCGGTCGCATCCTGCGCCACCCAGACCAGGCCGCGACTGACTGCCTGCTGCAGCAATTCGGGCGGAATCGGCAGCGCGGCATAGCTCGCCCACGCCGCGTGACCACGAAACAGCTGCACGGCCTTGCGCTCGATCGCGCACATGGCATCGACCTGGCTGGGCTGGGCACGTTCGATCTGGATCGACATCATCGCTTCCGCAGCGCGCACCGGGCGCGCCGTCCGAGGGCCGCAAAGCCTAACCCAACCGCAGGGCGGAAGGGATCAGCGGAACTGCCAGGACTCGATCAAGAGGCGCACCTTGTACGGCGCCCGTTCGGCGAAAAGCTTGCTGGGCAACGGCGGCTGGCGACTGCCGTCCCATTCGCGATAGTCCACCGTCCAGCCATCCTGTTGCAGCAACGAGGGCAACCGGTCAGAGCCAAAGCTCAGCTCGGCCGGAACACCCGGGGCACGCAGGCCGAGCACCCATGCGCGCAAGTCGTGCAACGGCACCTCCCAACCCAGCGCCTTGCGCATCAGGCCCTCGGCATCCGGCCCCCGCAGCGCCCCACCGCGCAGCCCCTCGAGCAACGCGCCCTGCGGGCCGCCGCTGAGGCGAAAATCCATGCCGCTGATCGCCGGTCCGCGCAGCACGAATTCGTACTGGTCGCCGTTCTGCGTCCAGCTGAAACTGCCGCTGCCGCCGCTGCGACCATCGGAGACGCCAAGTCGTCCCTGCAGTATCCAGTGATCCGCCTGCGCCAGCGCCTGCTCACGCCCCCTCTGGGCACGGAGCAGGCCGGCATCGCCCTTGATCCGCACCGCCGGCACGCATGCGACGAGCAGCAGCGGCAAGGCGGCTGCTGCAAAAAGCAGGCGTCGCCTCATGGCTGCAACCGCTTCATGGCCTGCTGCAGACTGCTGCTGTGCGGATCGAGCCGCCGCACCTGGTCGAATATCCTTTGCGCATCCTGCCGGCGACCCTGCTTCCACAGCACCTCGCCCAGGTGCACGCCGACATCGGCGTCCTTGCGCGCAAGCCAGGCACCACGCAACGTTTTCTCTGCCTGATCAAGGTGACCCATGCGGTACTGCAACCAGCCCCAGGAGTCGGCAATCGCCGGATCATTGGGCTTGGCCATTCGCGCCGCGCGAATCAGTTGCTCCGCTTCGGCCAGGTCACGATCGGCGTCGGCGAGGGTGTAGCCCAGCGCGTTGCTGGCATCCACGTCGCCAGGCTTGATCTTCAGCAGGTGCTTGAAGTCCTGCACCGCCTGGTCGATCTGACCCGCCTCGGCATAGGTCAGGCCACGGCCGTAGAGCAACCCCGGATCGTTCGGCAGCACTTGCAGGGCGCGGCTGAAAGCGGTCTCCGCCTTCACATAGTTCTTTTCGCGCAGATACAGCTCAGCGTCAGCCTGCCAGGCCTGCCGAAGTTGCACTGGCTGGTCGAGGTAATCCAGTTGCAATTGACCGAGCAACTGGTGCGCCTGCGCATGCTGGCCCTGTTGATACAGGATCAGCGCCCGGCGCAGGTCGGCATCGAACACATGCGGATCGTCGTCACCGACCTGCGCGTACCAATCCAGTGCCTGGGTATCGTGATGCTGCATCTCCGCCAACTGGCCAAGCAGGTAACTGCTGCGTTCACGCACTTTCGGGGAGGCCTTGCGCAACTCATCATAGAGAGCCACCAGGGCCTTGCTGTCCTTCTGCCGCGCCGCCAGGCCTGCGCGCATGGCGTAGATATCGGCATCCTGCGCCCCATGGGCGAGCAGGCGCGAGGCTGCCGCATCGTCACCGGCCTCACTGAGCATGCTGGCGTAGGTCAATCGCAGCCGGGTGTTGTCCGGCGACTTGGCCAGGGCCTTCTGCAGCAGGGCGGCGGCCCCCTTGTGGTCGCCATCCTTGAACTTCATTTGCGCCGCCCAGGCGTAGGTCTCGGCGCTGTGGAAGCGTCGCGCCGCCGCCTCGGCAATTCCCATCGCGTACGCATGCCGGCCGAGCTTGTCGCCCAGCTCGCTCATGGCCAACCAGGCCTGGTCATCGGCGGGCAGCCGCTGCGGTGTGGCAAGTGCCTCAAGCAGGCGCGCCGCCTGGGCCTGGTCGCGAGCGCCCACCAGCACTCGACCAAACTGGCGCCAGACGTCCTTGCCACCGCTGCCGATCAGCAACTCAAGCTGCCGCCGCGCCTCCACGGCGTCGCCACGATCCAGCGCCAGCTCGGCCCGCGACTGCGCCAGTTGCGCTGGACGCGCACCCAGTTGCTGCCAGCGATCCAGCGCGCGCTGGGCAGCAGCGCTATCGTGCACGGCGATCGCCAGCCCGGCAGCGCGTTCGGCCACTTCAGGATCGACGCTCAATGCCATCGCCTTGTCGTAGTGGGCCGAGGCGGTTCCGAGATCGGCATGACCCAGGGCCATCTCGCCAGCAAGCAGCTGCGCCAGCAGATCGTGCTCGGCATCGGGTGTAGCCACGACCATATGCGCCAACGGCTGCGCCGCGGCACTGATTGGCGGCTGCGATGGCGCGGTGGCGCAGGCATTCAATACAAGCGCCATCACGCTGGCTGCCGTAAAATGCCGCAGTGGCTTGAACTTGGCTGACCTGCTCCGCACACTACTCTCCGTCGATTTACCTGTTCCGGCCATCATTTCGTTCACCGGTGCGCCTTGCCAAGCTTAGCCTACGCCACCGAACTCCTCTCGCCGAGATCCCTCCCAGACCATGCCGCTGATCGCCCTCGGGCTCAACCACCTCACCGCGCCAGTCAGCCTGCGCGAACAGGTGGCGTTCGATGATGCCGCTGCCGGCGCAGCCCTGCTCGAACTGACCCGCGAACCCGGCGTGGAGGAAGCGATGATCCTCTCGACCTGCAATCGCACCGAGCTTTACGTCGGCGTCACCAGCGGCGCCGAGCACATTCCGCAGGATTGGCTGAGCCGCCATCACCATCTGACCCCGGGCAAGCTGGATGAGTTCCTGTACCGGCATGATGAGCACCATGCCGTGCGCCACATGTTTCGCGTCGCCACCGGGCTTGACTCGATGGTGCTGGGCGAGCCGCAGATCCTTGGCCAGGTCAAGGACGCCTATCAGCAGGCGCGCGGCGCACAGACACTGAGGGCGCCGCTGGATCGCTTGTTGCAATGCACCTTTGCCGTGGCCAAGCGCGTGCGCACGGATACCCGCATCGGTGCGCACACCGTGTCGGTGGCGTTCACCGCCGTGCGCCTGGCCGAACAGGTTTTCGCCGACCTGAAACAGGCCTGCGTGCTGCTGATCGGCGCCGGCGACACGATCGAGCTGGCTGCGCGGCATCTTGCCGACAAGCAGGTGCACCGACTGATCGTGGCCAATCGCACACTGGAAAACGCGCAGGAACTGGCTGGCCGCTATGGCGGCTACGCGATCGCACTGACCGACCTGCCTCAGCACCTGGCGGATGCCGACATCATGATCTCCTCGACCGCGTCGAGGCAGCCGGTGGTCACCCGCAGCATGGTTGAACAGGCCATATCGACACGCCGGCGCAAGCCGATGTTCATGGTCGACATCGCTGTACCGCGCGACATCGAGGCCAGTGTGGGCGAACTGCCCGACGTCTATCTTTACGGCATCGACGACCTGCGCCAGGTAATCGACGACAATCGCCGTTCGCGCGCCGCTGCGGCCAGCGAGGCGGAGGCGATCATCGACCTGCAGGTCGACCGCTACATGGCCTGGCGCCGCGCGCTGTCGGTGCGCAACCCCGCGCTGGACATGCGCCAGCATGCCGAAATCTATCGCGATGAAGTACTCGGCAAGGCTCGTGCGATGCTCGCCAACGGCAAGTCTGCGGACGAGGCACTGGCCTTCCTCGCCAGAACCCTGACCAGCAAGCTGCTGCACCACCCCAGCGCACGCCTGCGCGAAGCTGCCATGAACGGCGACCTGGATCTGCTGCAGGCAGCGGAACGCCTCTACGGCATTGACGAGAATCTGTAGGAGCGCACCCTGCGCGCCATTCCTGCGTCAATCAACCCTTCTCCACGTCTGATCGCGCACAGGGTGCGCTCCTACCAAGGAAACGAACGCGCCCCATGACGCCATCGATCCGCCGCAAGCTCGAAGCACTCGCCGAACGCCATCAGGAGATCAGTCTGCTGCTGTCGCAGCCCGAGGTGCTTGGCGACAACCAGCGATTTCGCGAACTGTCGCAGGAGTACGCCCAGCTCGAGCCGGTGGCTGCCTCCTTGCGCGAGCATGACCGGACCGAGCAGGAACTGGCCGGGTCGCGCGCCATGCTGAACGACCCCGAGCTTCGCGAGATGGCGGTCGACGACGTGGCGCGCCTGGAACAGCGGCTGCGCGATCTCGACGTCGAACTGCAGTTGCTGTTGTTGCCAAGCGATCCGCGCGACGAAGCCAATATCTATCTCGAAGTACGCGCCGGCAGCGGCGGTGACGAGGCGGCGATCTTTGCCGGCGACCTGTTCCGCATGTACCTGCGCCATGCCGAAAGCCGCCGCTGGCATGTCGAGGTGCTCAGCGAGCATGCCGGCGAACACGGTGGTTACCGGGAAATCGTGGCGCGCATTGAAGGAAAAGGCGCCTACTCGCAACTGAAATTCGAATCCGGCACGCACTGCGTCAAGCGGGTTCCGGCGACCGAGTCGCAGGGCCGCATCCACACCTCCACCGCTACCGTCGCGGTGCTGCCCGAGCTGGACGAAATCGAGGACATTCCGATCAATCAGGCGGATCTGAAGGTGGACACCTTCCGTGCCTCCGGTGCAGGCGGCCAGCACGTCAACAAGACCGACTCGGCAATCCGCATCACCCACCTGCCCAGCGGCACCGTGGTCGAATGCCAGGAAGAACGCAGCCAGCACAAGAACCGGGCCCGCGCCATGAGCCTGCTCAAGGCGCGCCTGCTCGACGAGGCACAGGGCAGGCAGACTGCCGCCCAGGCCGAATCGCGCCGATTGCAGGTGGGCACCGGTGACCGCAGCCAACGTGTCCGCACCTATCGTTACAAGGACAATCTTGTCACCGACCACCGGATCGGCCTGAATCTGTACAAGCTGACCGAGATCATGCAGGGCGACCTGCATGAGCTGATCGACACGCTGACCCGCGAAAACCAGGCCGACCAGTTGCAGGCGCTGGGCAACGTCTGAACCCGGTCATCACGTCGCACTGTGTCAACTGGCGCGGCATCCACCTTGCAGCCACGACGAGGCAACCATGGGCAAGCACTACCAGAAGACGATGGATCAACTGCAGCTCGAGCTGATCCGGCTGCAGCGCGGCCTGCGCAGCAGCGGCAAGCGCTTGCTGGTGATCTTCGAGGGCCGCGACGCCGCCGGCAAGGGCGGCACCATCAAGCGCATCACCGAAAGCATGGACACGCGCGGCTATCGCATTGCCGCCCTGCCCAAGCCCAGCGAGCACGAGGCCGGGCAGTGGTATTTCCAGCGCTATGTGGCGCACCTGCCGGGCGCGGGCGAGTTCGTGCTGTTCGACCGCAGCTGGTACAACCGGGCCGTGGTCGAGCCGGCCATGGGTTTTTGCAGCAC
>JAJXYE010000137.1 GCA_021780735.1 Pseudomonadota bacterium
GGCGTCGCCACCAGAAACGGTTCCACGCCCATGTCCACCAGCCGCGTGAAGGCGCTGATCGAATCGTTGGTGTGCAGCGTGGACAGCACCAGATGGCCGGTGAGCGCGGCCTGGATCGCGATCTCGGCGGTTTCCAGATCACGGATCTCGCCGATCATCACCACGTCCGGGTCCTGGCGCAGCACCGAGCGCAGCACGTGCGCGAAGTTGAGTCCGATCTCGCTGTGAGTCTGGATCTGGGTCACCCCCGACAGCTGGAACTCGACCGGATCCTCGACGGTGATCATCTTCTTCAGACCGTCGTTGGCCGCCGCCAGCGCCGCGTACAACGTGGTGGATTTTCCGGAACCCGTCGGTCCGGTGACCAGCACGATGCCGTGCGCCTCGCGCGTCCACGCCTGCATCAGTTCGAGGTGATCGGGCAGCATGCCCAGGCGGTCCAGGCGCAGGTCGCGGCGCTCCTTGGGCAGCAGGCGCATGACGATCGACTCGCCGTGCACGCCGGGCAGCGCCGACACGCGAATGTCCATGTCCTTGCCGCTGACGCGCGTGCTCATGCGGCCGTCCTGCGGCAGCCGGCGCTCGGCGATGTCCATGCCCGAGATCAGCTTCAGCCGCGACGCCACCGCGTTGAAACGGTCGCGCGGCAACTGCAGCCGGCTGTACAACACGCCGTCGATGCGAAAGCGCACCGCGAACTGTTTTTCATCCGGTTCGTAGTGGATGTCCGAGGCACGCTGCTCGACCGCCTGCGCCATCAGGTTGTTGACCAGCTCGACCACCGGCGCTTCCTCGGCCATCTCGCGCAGATGGCGCACATCGCCGTCACCGTCGCCGCGGCTGCCCTCGTGCAGACGCGCCAGCGCATCGAGGCTGCGTTCCAGATCCTGCGCACGCACCAGGCAGTAGCGCAGCGCGCGCGCGCCAAGCAGAAAACGCAGCGATTCCGCCAGCGCCGGCGCCTGCGCATCGCGCGCCGCGCACCACCAGCTGCCCTCGGCGTCCTCCCACAGCAGCGCCTGCTGGTCGAGCATCCAGTCCACGCTGATGCCGTTGGCCAGCGCGCCGTCGCGGATCGCGCCTTCGTCGGGCAGTTCCAGATCGCGGCCCAGCAGCGGCAGTTCGAGCTGCGCGCCCAGCGCGTCGAGCAGGCTGTCCTCCGACACCGCGCCGACACGCATCAGCAGCGCGCCGATGCGACCGCCGATGCGACCCTGCATATCCAGCGCGCGCTGCACGTCGGCAGCCGTCACCAGACCGCGTTCGATCAGCAATTCACCCAGCAAGCGCGACTCCATCGATCATCCTCACAGCACATCCGCGAAGCCGGGGCGCAGTCGCGCAAACACGGCCGAACCCAGCGCATACACCAGCAGCGCCGCCAGTGCATATTCGCCCAGCGCGACGAAATCCGGTGCGTGGTCGGTCAGCACCACCACGCGCGCCTGCTCCACCGGCACCGTCAGCGGGTTGAAGGCCATCAGGTGCTGCATCAGCAGCGGCGCATGCGCGCGCACGTAGAAGATCGGGCTGAGGAACATCAGCATCGTGATCAGGGATCCCATCACCTGCTTGAGATCGCGCAGGTACACGCCGAGGGCAGCGCAAAAGGCCGACAACCCCAGCAGGCACAGCGCGAACGGCGCCATCACCAGCGGCAGCCACAGGGCGTTCCAGCCGATCGAGCCGCCCAGCAGCAGGCCGAACGCGATCAGCAGTAGTAAGCCCATTGCGAAATGGAACAGTCCGGTCAGCAGGCTGACCCACGGCAGCGTCTCCAGCGGGAACACCACCTTGTTCACGTAGTTGGGCTGCTCCAGGATCAGCCCCGGCGCGCGACCCAGGGTTTCCTGCAGCACCCCGATCAGCAGCAGGCCCAGATAGATGTGGATCGCATAGCCGCCGACGCCTTGCGCTTCGGCGCCGGGCCAGCGTGAGCGGAAGATCACCCCGAACACCAGGGTGTAGATGCCCAGCATCAGCAGCGGGGTGATCACCATCCAGCCGCTGCCGAACAGTGAGCTGCGATAGCGGCTGGCGATCTCGCGCCGGGTCAGCGCGGCGATCACGCCACGATGCCGAAACGGGTGCAGAAACAGGCGGTCTAGCATGCGCGGCGGGGATGGCGGCGGGTCAATCCGGTGTCGCAGAATACAGGAACCCCGCTGCAACCCCCGTGCCTGAACGCCCTCCGCGCCCGCAAACCGCAGCAAAATTGTGTGCCCGGTCGCCAAAAGACGATTGACGGACACGTGAAGTGCTGTCTAGTATGCGGGCGTAGCTTGTGGTCCTGGATGGCTTTTGGGGGCGGGCACAAGAATCCTTCCTCCCGATCCGTCCGTTTTGCCGGAACGCCGAGCGCCGCGATCCTTCTGGTACCGGTCGGGTCGGGTGTCCGGTTGAAGCTACGTCCCGAAAGTCCACCTAGGAGTCTTTTCGACATGTCGAACTTCCGTAAATCCGCGCTCACGCTGGCGATTGTCGCCGGTCTGGCCGTCTCGGCCGCGGCGTCCGCGGCGTCCATCTCCGCGCCGGTCACGGGCCTGCCCGAAGGTGTGGCGTTCTTTGACAT
>JAJXYE010000152.1 GCA_021780735.1 Pseudomonadota bacterium
GACCTGGATCGAGGAAGGCTCGCCGAACCTGTCGGGCGGCCAGCGTCAACGTCTGGCGATCGCCCGCTCGGTGATCCACGATCCGCGCCTGCTCATCCTCGATGAAGCCACCAGCGCGCTGGACCCGGAAAGCGAGGCGCTGGTGAACGCGAACCTCACCCGTCTGGGCAAGGGGCGGACGATGGTCATCGTGTCCCATCGCCTGACCTCGCTGACGGAATGCGATCAGATCCTGGTGCTGGAGAAGGGCAAGGTCGTGGATATGGCGCCGCATCTGGTGCTGGTGGAGCGGTGTTCCGTGTATCGTCAGCTTTGGCTGCAGCAGAACCGCCATCTGGAAAGCAGCGCCGCGCGCGCCAGTGGCCCGGCCCCCGTCCTGGCGCAGGGAGACTGAGCGGATGGCGAAGAATCACAAGATCGTCGGATTGCCGCTCTCGGGCGGTCAGGCGGTGGCGTTTCAGGGCAACGATGAGTCGGTGTCGGCCGGTGCCATCCTGGAATTCCAGTCTCCGACGCTGACGCTGATCGCTGCACCCGCGCCGATTACCGCGCGCATGACTCTATGGCTGATCGGCAGCCTCGTCGTGCTGTCGATGGTACTGTTCGCGACCGTTCCGGTGGACCGCGTCGTCGCCACCACCGGCATCGTGCTGGCGCAATCGCCGAACGTGATCGTGCAGCCGCTGGAAACGGCGATCGTGCGCAAAATCTACGTCAAGGAAGGCGACACGGTGAAGAAGGGCGACGTGCTCGCCGAACTCGACCCGACCTTCTCCAAGAGCGACGAAAAGTCCACCTCCGCGCAGTCGGCCAGCCTGAAGGCACAGGTGGACCGGCTGAAGGCGGAACTGGCGCAGAAGCCATATTTCTCGGATGGCACCCAATACGGGCAGTTGGAAGAACTTGCGTACCTGCAGCGGCGGCAGCAGTTTAATACTCAGATCGAGCAGTACAACCAGCAGATGAACAGCCTGCAGGCGAAGGTCGATCTGGCGAAGCATGACATCGACTTTTACTCGCAGCGGCTGGTCGGGCTGCGCAAGGTCGAGGACATGCGCAAGGATCTGGAGAAATTCGAGGTCGGCAGCCGCCTCAACACGCTGGCGGCGATCGATCAGCGTTTGCAGGTTGAGCAGTCCCTGGCGGATGCCCGTTCGGCGCTGGAAGGCGCCAGCAAGGACCTTGCTGCGCAGGCCGCGCAGCGCGACGCCTGGATCCATCAGTGGTACGCCGATACTCAGCAGCTCGAGTCCCAGCAGGAGCGGCTGTTGTCGGACATGTCGGCGCAGGCCAGCAAAAACACGCTGCGTGCCGATCTGGTGACCCTGAAGGCGGAGGCTGACAGCATTGTGCTCAGCGTCGCGCGGGTGGCCCCCGGCACCGTGCTGCAATCCGGCGTGCAGCTCATCACCACGGTCCCGGTTGACGCCAAGCTGGAGGTCACCGCGCCGATCGACGGCGCCAATGCGGGATTCGTGTCGGTGGGCGATGCGGTGGCGATCAAGTTCGACACCCTGCCGTATTTCCGTTTCGGCTACGCCGTCGGGCACGTCGTCAAAATGAGCAGCGACAGCTTCACCGATCCGACCGCTGGGCAGAGCAACCCGACCGGCCAGCAGCCGGCCATTTCCACGCAGTCGCCGCAGAACCTCGGGACTGCGCCCGTGTATTACTACCAAGCAACCATCTCGATCGACAAACTGGAGCTGAAGCATCCTCCGGCATCGTTCCGTATCATGCCGGGGATGCCGATCGAGGCAGACATTCGCGTGGGACAGCGGGCTATCTTCAACTATCTGTTCGACCGCATCCTCCCCTTCCTGGCGTCCGGCATGCGTGAGCCGACATGAACCGGATGGCCAAAGGCGCGCGCGATCTGGCGGAGGACTGAGCCGGTGGCGGGACTGCTTGGCAAGCTCACCGGCTGGTCATCGCCGGAGTCGTCGCTGCGCAAGGCGCAGCAACTGGTCGAGGGGGGCAAGCGCGCCGAGGCGTTCCCGCTGCTCGCCAAGGCGGCCAACGCTGGCGTCGCGGAGGCGGAGTATCTGGTCGGGCGCGCCTATCTGGAAGCCGGCGGCGTGCCGCGCAGCCCGACCGAGGCGGCGCGATGGCTCGAGAAGGCCGCGAACCACGGCTACGTTGCGGCTCAATCGCTGCTCGGCGCCGTCTATCTGAACGGCGTGTCCGCGCCGGTCGAGGCCCAGTCGGGTGTGGCGGCCGAGGCGTTGTTCGGCGCGCCCGCGCAGGTAACGCCTGACTTCGAGCGCGCTGCCGCCTGGGCCCGCCGCGCGGCCGAGGCGGGGTCCGGGGACGGGCAGGCGCTGCTGGCGTACATTCTGACCAGTGGCCCCGAATCCATGCGGGATCTGCCACAGGCTGAGGAGTGGTACCGCAAATCCGCCGACGCAAATTCGCCGCAGGGACTGCTGGGCTATGCCATGGCGCTGCTCCGGCGCGCCAAGGCACCAGAGGATTACCAGATCGGCGCGTCGTATCTGGCCAAAGCCGCGGAGGCCGGGCTGGGGACGGCGCAGTACCTGCTCGGCGTGCTAGCCGACCAAGGCCAGGG
>JAJXYE010000417.1 GCA_021780735.1 Pseudomonadota bacterium
CGGACTGCACCCGATCCGAGGGACAACCCACGTTGAGGTTGATCTCGTCATACCCCGCTTCGGCGCCGAGACGCGCTGCCTGCGCCAGCTCCAGCGGGTCGCTGCCACCGAGCTGCAATGCCAGTGGATGCTCCTGCTGGCTGTGTTCGAGCAGACGCAACTGCCTGCCGCGCACCAGTGCCGCGCTGGTCACCATCTCGGTATACAGCCGTGCACGGGGCGACAGCAGCCGATGGAAGTAGCGGCAGTGACGGTCGGTCCAGTCCATCATCGGGGCGACGCAGATGCGCCAGGACCCGACGGTCGAGGAATCATTCATGGGCACATTGTACGGCGTGCCCGAGACCTTCCGGATCGACGAGGAAGTGATCGGCCGGGAGGCTCAGGAGCTCCCGGACAACCCCTACAATGCCAGGATAACCCCCGCCAGGATCAGTCCCGCAACCATCATCACACTGCCATTGGCCGGAACACGATGGCGGCCACGTCGTGCAAGCAAAGCGTCATGAGCTGCGTTGCCCAGCCAGAGACTGGGTGGCAACACCGGGGCAACCAGCAATGGCGAAAGCCCATGCAAGCCACACTGCGTGAATGCTGCCACCGCCACGAAAAGCAGTCCGCTGACCGAGGCCAGGTCGCGCAGATACAACAGCAGCAACGTACCCACCAGCAGCACGTAAGGCAACGGACTGAATGCCACCGGCCAATACCACGCCAGCGCAAGCAACAGGACGGTCACTGGCAAGGCCCGGTACCACTGCCGATCCAGTGCCAACCACCGACCCAGGTCGCTCCAGCGCGCCCAGGCCCGCTGCATCGGGCCCAGCCGCAGCCAGCGCATGGCCAGTTGCAGGGCTTTGAACGCCGCTCCGATCATGCTGATGGTCAGCCCCGCAGCGCCCATGGCAACGGCCGGCAGCCGGAACGCCTCGCGCGCCGCGTGCTCACCAGTGTCGACCGAAAACACTGCCGCGACCCCACCCATGGTCACCCCGACCAGGGCGACCAGCACGCCCAGCATCAGCGGTCGAGCCAGACCGATGATCCATTGCATCCGCGTCGGGCTGGGCTCGATCGAACGCTGCCAGAACGCCAGTACCTGCTCACCAAAGACCTTCACCACGGCGCGGTAGCCGTGTTCTTGGATCGCATTGCGCAGCAGCTGCGGTACACCATGCCGCCTGAGCGGCATCAGCGCGAGCCACCACGCACGCCAACCAGTACCAGCCCGACGCGCAGCATCGAGTCGCCGTTCCAGCGGCCGCTTGCGTGCCAGGCCCTGGGCCATTACCCGGTGCAACTGGGTGGCTTCCACCTCAGCGAGCACCGACTCGATCGGCAGGCCAACCTGCGCGAGGCGGCGTTGCTCGACCCGGTCATCCCAGTGAAAGAAAGCCTCCAGCTTGCCAAACACCTCTGGCGTGGGTGCCTGCCCACGCAGGATTTCCGCCAACACAAAGCTCGAGATCAGGGGCTTGCGATCCAGCAGCATCAGCTCCGGGTGCCCCGCCAGCCATCCCTCGAACGCCGCGGTGGCGTCGTAACCCTGAGCCTGGCAAGCCTGCGTCACAACCTCCGCAGCGACCTGTTGCGGCGAACGCACTGACAGTGGAGGCGACTCTGCGGGTGATGGTGGATGAGTTGCGGGCGCCGCCAGAGCGATTGGAGCAACCGGCGCCTCAGTCGCGAAGGGTCGGGGCTGAGCGAATGCCGCCTTCAGCATGGGTTGGCTTGCACGTGCCGCACCACGACCGGCGACTTGCGCCAACAGATATTCATAGGCACCGCGCAGTCGCGCAAAACCTTCGGCATCATCTTCCGGGCGGCAGCGCTTCAGGCACACCGCGTAGGCGCGCTTGAGCGCCCGCACATCATCGGTCGGCGCGAGACCAAGCAGTTGCCAGGCGTCCACGTTCAAAATGGAGAATCCGCCTCAAGCTGAGTCAGCAATTCCTGCATGCGCCTTTGCGCCGCGCGTATGCGCAGCGGCTCCTGTGATTCCAGCTCGCCCCGAAACGCCGTCAGCCACTGCGCCAATTGCTGGCGCAGGCTGCCGGAGCGCTCCTCGTACAGCCGCTCGGCCCGCGCAATGATGGCAAGGTTGGCCTGATCATCACGCGGATGCACCTTCAGATGCTGCAGGGCCGCCAGTCGCTCGGCGATTTCGGCCGGGGTGAGCAGGCCGGGATTCTGCTGAATCATGAGCCGGTGCTTGACCCTGGTCGCCAGCAGCGTGGCCTCGACCTCGATCAGTCCGTTGATGTCATAAGTGAAACGTACTTCCACCGGCATTTCGGAAGCCTTCGCCTGCGGCAACTCGATCTCCAGTTCCCCGAGAAAGACGTTGCTGGCCACCTGCACCGACTCGCCTTGGTACACGCGAAGTTTCAGCACCGGCGAAAAGTCGGCCAGCGGATTGTATACGCCGGACCGGCTGGTGGGCACCACGGTATTGCGTTCAATGATCGGCGAATAGATTCCCTGTTGCACGTGGCCGGATGGCAGCCTCTCCGCAGTCTGGATGCCCAGCGTATAAGGGCACACATCGGTCATCACCACCTCGTCGAGCGCCGCTGCGCGACTTTTCAGTCCGGCCATCACCGCCGAGCCACGGGCGATCGCTTCGTCAGGATTGATGTGGCGCAGCGGGAGTCGACCGAACATGCGGGTTACCAACCGGCTCACCATCGGCATGCGCGAGGCTCCGCCAACCAGGATGACTTCGTCGAGTTGGGCCGCCCCGAGCCGGGCATCGCGCAACACCCGCTCGATCGGATCGCGCATGCGTGCCAGCAGTGGCGCAGCAAGTTGCTCGAAGCGCGCCTCGTCGATTTGCCAGGCGTGGCTGCGGCCATTGATGCTCAGTTCGGTCGAGCCTCCGCCCTGACTCAGCTGGCATTTGAGCCGCTCCATCCGCGCGCAGAGCTCTACCGTGTCTGCCAGGCCGAGCTGGGATTTCTTCAGGCCGAGATCGGCACAGCAGGCCTGGGCCAGCACATCGACGAAGTCCTCCCCGCCGAGAAAGTTGTCGCCCGCGGTTGCGTGTACTTCCATCACCTGCTCGAACAGTTCGAGAATCGACACGTCGAATGTGCCGCCACCGAGGTCGATCACCAGGAAGCGCGACTCCCCATCGCGCTGCTCCAGGCCATACGCCAGTGCCGCTGCGGTCGGCTCATTGACCAGCCGCTCAACGGTGATCCCGGCCAGCGTGCCGGCATTGCGGGTAGCCTTGCGCTGGGCATCGCTGAAATACGCTGGCACGCTGATCACCGCCTCGCTCGCACGCTCGCCGGTTTCCGCCTCGACGTCAGCCAGCAGCGATTTCAGCACCAATGCCGACAGTTCCTCGGGGCGAAAACTGCGCTCACCAAGCATACTCAACCGGTCGGTGCCCATATAGCGCTTGAACGTCGCCACCGCATGGCGAGGATGGCTGCGCATCCGCTCCCTTGCGGCTGCACCTACGAGTACCTGGCCAGCATCGTCGAGCGCGACAACCGAGGGTGTCAGCACCGAGCCGAGCGCATTGGGTATCAGGCGTGGTCCATGGTCACTCCAGACACTCACCAGCGAATGCGTGGTGCCCAGATCGATCCCGACAAGCATGTGGCCCGTTCCCCTGTGGAAGATGGGTCAGGATAATCGAATTGCGAACACATTGACGGGTGGATCTGGGGAGGTACCGGGATGACCCTTTAGTGCAAACCCGTGTCACGATCAATGCAGCAGCGGATTCACGTGCTTTTCGAGCTCATAGAGCACCTCGCCATCGGGCAGGCGGTTGCAGTGCAGTCGCCCTTCCACGACCAGCCGGCTGAGCACGTGCTCGATACGCTGCAGAGCGCTCTCGTAGCGCTGTTGCGGCAGCCACCAGTTGACGATGCCGCGCAGGGTATCGGCCGCCTGCGGGTGCCTGCGCAAGTAGTCGAGCACCGAGCGCTCAAGCTCCCGCTCGCTTCCGACCTGCGTAGATCTGGGGTGATATGTGCTCATGGCGCTCGCCTGCGCACGACAGGTGCGTGTCGGGTGAAAAGCAACTTGAGTGCCACAGACGAGCTGCACGCCAGTGGCTGGCGCATGCGCCGGCAGTCCGGGCACGCAGCTACTCCCGGGTCAGCCGAGACCCGCTATGTCAGCGCGCTGGGCGCCTCGGCACCCGGATCGATGCACGGCCTTGCGCACGGTTCAGCGCGAACGGAATGCGCTGGATTCGATGCCGTGCTTGACCAGCAATTTGCCCAGCTGACGGCGCTCGGTGCCGGACAGACGGGCGGCCGCGCTGACATTTCCGCGCGCACGTTGCATCAGTTGCGACAGATAGTCGCGCTCGAATTTGTGGATGGCGCGGGTCTTGGCCGCACTGAAGCCGATCTCGGGCTCGCTCGCCCGGCGCCGGGGGATCGGCTGCGGATCGGCGAATGCTGGCTCCGCCAGCGCCAGGTCGGCGAGGCTGATGACTGCCGTTTCGGCCGACATGTAGGCACGCAGGGTGATGTTGTCCAGTTCGCGCACGTTGCCCGGCCAGGCATGCGCGTCGAGTGCCTGCATCGCTGCAGCACTCCAGTGCTTGAGCGGACCGCGCAGCCGGATCGCCACGGCGCGCAGGAAATGTTCAGCCAACAGCGGCACATCGCCGTCACGCGAGCGCAACGGAGGCAACCGCAGATACAGCGCGTTGAGGCGATATTGCAGATCACGACGGAAACGCCCGGCCTCCACCTGCAACGCCAGACAGCTGTTGGTGGCGGCGATGATGCGGGCATCGGAGATTCTCGTTGCACCGCTGCCGACGGGCCGGTATTCGTTGTCCTGCAGAAAGCGCAGCAGGGTTACCTGGCCCTTGCCGGAGAGCGCGTCCACTTCGTCGAGAAACAGCGTGCCGCCGCGTGCATGATCGACCAGACCAGGCTGCGCGACCTTGGCGTCGGTGAACGCGCCGCGGCCATGACCGAACAGTTCGCTTTCGATGAGGCTGTCGGGAATGGCTCCGCAATTGACCGGAACGAATGGTTGATCCTTGCGCACGCCGGCATAGTGGATCTCGCGCGCAGCCAATTCCTTGCCGGTGCCGGTCTCGCCCTCGATCAGCACCTGAACATCACAGGCGGCAAAGCGCTGCAACTGTGCCCGCACGGTTTCGATTGCCTGGGATTGGCCGAGCATGACCGGCATCATCCACCCCCGAAGTCACCAACAAGAAACCTGTCACGTCAGCATCGACGTGTCCTTGGGAATCCCCCTGGCTTCCTTCTGCATCCGTTCGTGACGCAACGGATCGGAGCAACCTTGACAGCACGATCGGCATCCGCGCTGTAGTTCAGGAACGTCGCCGATGTTGTTCGCCGGCTGCTATCCATGTAGGCCGCAGCCTACAGATAACCTCTTGCGCCAACGTGACGCTGCGGGAACGGCGCTCGATCACCCTTCGGCCATCCGGGCGTCGCGCCGTCTTTGCTCGGTGATACAGCCGACGACGGACACCGGTTCTGAGCCGGACATGATCACCTGCAGCGCGGTATCCTTGTACCCTCGTGGGCGCGTCTGCTCCCGAGCTTCGCGCAGCACAGCGGCCTGACCTGCCGATACTGAAACAGCAGCTGCAACACAGGCGGCACCGCTGATCAGGCGCAGATCCGGCAATCTTACGAGAGACCCACGATGGTGGCATTGGCAACCGAGCACGTGATCGACGTGCGGCACTGGAACGACACGCTGTTCAGCTTTCGCACCACGCGCGACCCCGGCTTTCGTTTCGACAGCGGCCAGTTCGTGATGATCGGCCTGGAAACCGATACGCGCCCGCTGATGCGGGCCTATTCGATCGCCAGTGCGAGCTGGGAGGAGCACCTGGAGTTCTTCTCGATCAAGGTTCCCGATGGTCCGCTCACCTCGCGGCTGCAGCACCTCAAGCCTGGCGATCCGCTGATCGTGACGCGCAAGCCCACCGGCACCCTGGTGCTGAACGATTTGAAACCGGGCCGCCATCTGTACCTGCTCGCTACCGGTACCGGGCTGGCCCCCTTCCTGAGCATCATCCGCGACCCGCGCACCTACGAATGCTTCGACAAGATCGTGCTGGCACACGGTGTGCGTCAGATCAGCGACCTCGCCTATGCCGACTATCTCGAGCACGAGTTGCCACAGCACGAATATCTCGGCGAGCTGGTACGCGAAAAACTGATCTACTACCCCACGGTGACGCGCGAGCCGTTCCGCCATCGCGGTCGCATCACCGACGCCATCGTCGAAGGCCTGATGAGCGAGGCGACCGGGCTGCCCCCGCTCAATCCGGCGACAGATCGCGTGATGCTGTGCGGCAGCCCGATGATGCTGGACGACCTTTGTGCCCTGCTCGACGGCCGCGGATTCAGCATCTCGCCACGAACACGCGAACCGGGCGACTACGTGATTGAACGCGCCTTCGTGGAGAAGTAAACCTCGCGGGTGGCTGGTCGGAGCATTTCAAACTTCATCCACAAGGGATCGGGCATGCTCGACATCGCGCTGTACGTACTCGCCGCCCTGCTGATCGTCGGCGGCCTCGCCGGCTCGGTACTGCCTGCGCTGCCGGGAATTCCGATGGTGTTCGGCGGCATCTGGCTGGCCGCGGCGGTGGACGGATACCGTCATCTGGGGATCTGGTGGCTGCTGATCATCGGCGCGATCGGCACGGTTGGCGTGGTCGTCGACTTCGTTGCCAGCACACTGGGTGCCAAACGTGTCGGCGCCAGCAAGCAGGCACTCTGGGGTGCCGCCATCGGCACCATTGTCGGCATGTTCCTCGGCATTCCCGGCCTGCTGTTCGGACCGTTTGTCGGCGCCTTGCTGGGCGAACTGGCATCCGGCAACAGCGTCTTGCGTTCGACCCATGTCGGCGTGGGACCTGGCTAGGCCTGCTGCTCGGCACCCTGCTCAAGCTGGTGCTGTCGTTCCTGATGGTCGGCCTGTTCGGCGTCGCCATGCTGTTCGGCTGACCCCCTGCACGCGCCGGATTCACATGCGGCAAGACGAACGGTCAGGCCGTCCGCCCGGGAATCACATAGAGCAGCACGGCGAGAAAATGCAGCACGCTGCCGGTCAGCACGAACACATGCCAAAGCGTGTGCTGAAACGGCAATTTCCGCCACAGGTAGAACGGCACGCCCAGGGTGTACGCGGCACCACCCCCGAGCAGAAGCAACATGCCACCGGTCTGCAGATGGTGGCTCAGCGGGCCGAACGCAATCATGCCGATCCAGCCCATGCCCACGTACAGCAGCACCGACAGTTTGCGGTAACGTCCGAGCAGACCCAGTTCCAGCGCACTGCCAGCCAGCGCCAGCGACCACACGGCCAGGAACAGGCTCCAGCCCCAGATGCCGGGCATGGCGATCAGGGTGAACGGCGTATAGGTACCGGCAATCAGCACGTAGATGGCCATGTGGTCCAGTGCGCGCAGTGCCGGCTTGGCTGCGGCCAGGGAAATCGAATGGTATAGCGTGGATGCGGTGTACAGCAGGATCAGCGACGTGCCGAACACCGCGCAGGCCACCACGGTAAGAGCATTGCCGTGCAGCGAGGCGAACGCCACCAGCACGGCCAGGCCGGCGATGCTCAAGACGATGCCGACACCATGGATGATGCTGCTGGCGAGCTCGTCGGCGAAGGTATAGCGCGGGATCAGCGCAGCGGATGAGGCGAACATGGGTGACTCCTTAGCCGAGACGTGGCGTATTGCAATGCAACAATACCTTAGCCGTCGCGGCAGTGCTTGCCTGCTGCGGCACATGGCCGCGCGATCCGGATGTCACCGCTCCGCAACGCAGCCGGTTGCTTCAGTCGCCTATTCGATGCTGAAAGCACCGAATGCCACGCCAAGATTCCAACCCTCGCCCTTGCCGCTGAGTGCCAGCGAGACGTTGCCCTTGGTCAGTACCTGGGCATCGGCGAAGCGTTCGGCACCCTTCGGCATGGGCGTAGCGACCGAGCACCTCGCGCACGCTGCTGACCCCGCTGAACTTGCCGATGCCGTAGCTTGCCGTGGTCTTGCCAAAGGTCAGTCCACCACCCTTGGCGCGCAGTTTCACATGCAGGGTCTGGCCATTGCTGCACCTTACCGTGCCACTGCCACTGGCGGTCTTGTAGAACAGCGACCAACCGGACAACTGAAAGCTCATCTTGCAGGAAGTCTCTCCCGCCCGCGCCGGCGTTGCCGGGAAAAGCCAGGCACACGCCAGTCCCGGCACGCCAGCCCACTTGATCAATCGCATCGTTCGCTCCCGTCAGCCCGGCCCGATTTCAGCAGCCCGTCATTGCAGGTTGACCGCAGCAACCCGACCCAGTTGTTAAATCGCCACTCACACGAATTCCACATTCATCCCACGCCGGAACAGCGATGCTGCGAGTGCGGAATCACCCTCCCCCCGATACCGCATTCAACCCCGCGCTTGCGGGGATTTTTTTGCCCATGCTGATTGCGCTGAAGCTGGCGCTCATCCCGCCCGGTTCGACAACGGCGTTCGGGATGGACGTCCAGCCGTCCACTTGCCAATTCGCGCCGCGCAGGCATACCCTGCAAACGCGGCAGCACGATCCCCCTGCACCCGCAGCGTGACCGCCGCAACAAACCCACTGTTGTCAGGAGGTCGCCCATGTCGTCCGCTAGCCTGGCTTTTTCCCGTCGTGCTCACGCCCACCCCGACCCCGCCCGCATCGCTTCCCTCAGCGCCGCGATTGCCCTCAATCTGGCCGTGGTGCTGATCGCCTCACGCCCACTCGGGCCGACCCAGCTGTCGCCGTTACGACAGCTCCAGCCCATACCGACGATCCGCCTGATCAACCCTCCGGCGGTATTCAAGGCCCCGCCGGCGGTCGAACTGAAGCCGCTGCTGCACGCACCCGCCGTGGTGCAACCCCATCCGCATGCGCTGCCAGTCAGCCATCCCGTGGTGATACCCAGCAGCGAGGGGCATGTCGCCGCCATACCGACCACCACGCCCAGCCTGCTGCCACAGGCCACGCTCACTGACGCCGTGGCTGCCGCGCCGGTCGAGGCCAGCCTGGCCTATCGCGTGGCACCGCTGCACTTCCCGATCCAGGCATTGCGCCAGGGCATGCACGGCACGGTGCTGCTGCGCGTGCTGGTGGACGAAAACGGCAAACCGCTGCAGGTGACGGTGGAACGCGGCAGCGGTTATGCCCTGCTCGACCGCAGCGCGCGCGAGCAGGTTCTGGCCGGCTGGCGCTTCCAGCCCGCCATGGTGAACGGGCACGCGGTGCGCGCCTGGGCGCGGGTACCGGTGAATTTCGACCTGCAGGAATAGGCATCCTGGCCACCGCCGCCGGCCGGCGAAAGTGTCGGCCGGTCGGTTGCCCGGCGGCACCGATGCGCCGGGGTTTACAGAATCACCCCGTGGCGCGCTAGGCTGGGATCATCCACCGCAACGACGCATGAGGCCCGGTCGGTTCGCCGCCTGACCGGGCGCATGCCGAGCGGGCAACCGGTACCCGCATCCGCCATGACCACCAGCGTGCTCACCCTCGGCATTGCCACCTTGCATCTGCTGGGCATCCTCACCGCCATGCATGCGGTGACACATACGCGAACGCCACAGGGTGCAATCGGCTGGGCACTGGGCCTGATACTGCTGCCCTACGTGACGTTGCTTCCTTACCTTTACCTGGGTTCCAGCCGCTTTCTAGGCTATCGCGCCGGATATCCGGCGCCAGCCAGGCAATCAACGACGGCGTCCGCGCACGAAGTCCCGGTCGATCCACAGTGCCTGCGCTTCACTGCAATCAGCGCACTGCAACCTTGGCCCTTTCGTGCCGGCAACCAGGTTCGCCTGCTGATCGATGGCAGCGCAGCGTTCGAAGCGATGCTGGCGGCGATGGACGCCGCCGAGCATTGCCTGCTGGTGCAATTCTTCATCATCCACGATGACCACCTGGGTCGCCGCCTGCAACAGGTGCTGCTGCAACGCGCAGCGGCCGGTGTTCGGGTTTGCGTGCTGTTTGACGGTGTGGGCAGTCACGCACTGCCGCAGCACTACCTCGACGTGCTGCGCGCGGGCGGCGTGACGATCCACCGCTTCGCCACCCATCGCTGGCGCAACCGCTTCCAGCTCAACTTCCGCAATCACCGCAAGATCGTGGTGATCGATGGCGTCTGCGCCTATGTCGGCGGGCTCAACGTGGGTGACGAGTACCTCGGCCTCAAGCCGCCGCTGGCGCCGTGGCGCGATACCCAGCTCGAATTGCGTGGTCCGGTGGTGGCCGACCTGCAAAAAGTGTTCGCCGATGACTGGCAGTGGATTACCGGCACACTGCCACCCCTGCTGCCGGCACGCTCTTGCGCGGGCAGCGCCAGCGCCCTGATCGTCGCCAGCGGGCCGGCGGACCTGCTCGAGACCGGCTCGCTGTTTTTCACCGCCGCGATCCACGCGGCGCGCGAGCGACTGTGGCTGAGCACACCCTATTTTGTCCCGGACAACG
>JAJXYE010000038.1 GCA_021780735.1 Pseudomonadota bacterium
GCATCGCGGCCTCGTCCGATCTGCATGTGGACGGCTATTTCGATATCTCGCGCACCTGGCAGACCACCACGGTGCAGTCGCTCTCCGGCGCCGGACTCGTGCAGCTGGGCGGCACCACGCTGGACCTCACCAATGCCAGCGGCAGCTTCGCCGGCCAGATCGCGGACGGCGGCATCGGCGGCGGCACGGGCGGCCGGCTGCTGCTCTCCGGAGGCCACGAGACGCTGACCGGCGACAACACCTTCACCGGTGCCACCGGCATCGGCGCCGGCGCCGCGCTCGATGTGGAAGGCTCGCTGGCCAGCGGCGTGGCCAACCTCGGCACGCTGGTCGACAACGGCAGCATCCTCGGCAACGTGGCCAATAGCGGCCTGATGGCCGGCCATGGCCGTATCGGCGGCAGCCTTGCCAGCACCGGCATCGTGGCGCCGGGCAACGGACCGGGCCAGTACCAGACGCTCACCGTCGGCGGCGACTACACGCAGGGTGCCGGCGCGGCGTACCTGGTGCAGCTCGATCCGGCGCAGGCCGGCGTATCCAGCCTGCTCGCGGTCAACGGCAGCGCGACACTGGCCAGCGGCACCGGCATCGGCCTGTCCTCGGCCTCCGGCGGCCTTTACCGCCCCGGCATGCGCTACACCGTGCTCGATGCGCAGAACGGACTCAGCGGCAGCTATCAGCTGATCGACCATGGCGCGCTCAGCATCGTGCTCGGCGTCACGCCCAGCTACGATGCCAACCACGTCTACCTGACCGTGGTGCAGAGCCGCCCGCTGTCCGCTCTGGGCGGCACGCCGAACGAAGTGGCCACGCTGGGCGGCGCGCAAAGCCTGGCGTCGCAAGCAGCCATCGCCGGCCAGCCCGCCGGCGCCGGCATCCATGCCGCGGCGTGGCAGGCCGAGGCGATCGGCGGCACGCCTGCCGGCACCGTGTTCAACGTGCTGGCCAACCTGCCTACCGCAGCGGCGGTTCGTGCCGCCGCCGACCAGTTGTCCGGCGAGATCCACGCCACCGCGCAGGGCGTGCTGCTGGAAGACAGTCGCTACGTGCGCAATGCGGTCACTGGCCGCCTGCGCCAGGCGGGCGAAGGCACGCTGGCTGCGACGGATGGGCCGACCGTGCAGGACGGCAAGGGCGGTCTGGCGTGGTGGGGACAGTTCGTCGGTGAGTGGGGCCAGCACGACAGCGACAGCAATGCCGCATCGACCAGGCACACCAGCGGCGGCCTGTTGCTCGGTGCGGACCATGCGCTTGGCAAGCACTCGCGCTTTGGCATGGCCGCCGGCTACACACAGACGTCGCTGAATGCCGCAGCGCGCGGCTCGTCGCTGTCCAGCCGCGATCTCGACCTCAGCGTCTACGCTGGCACCCAGTTGGGCAACCTCGGCCTGCGCGCGGGTGCCGCCTACGGCTGGCACGTGCTGGACGGCACGCGCATCGTCCCGGTGCCAGGGCTGGCAGGAAACGAGCTGAGCCATTACGACGCGGACACGGCCCAGCTGTTCGGCGAAGCCGGTTACCGCTTCACGTTCAAGCATGCCGCGCTGGAACCCTTCGCCCAGGCCGCCTGGGTACGCCTGCACACGGCCGGCTTCCAGGAGCACGGCGGCATGGCGGATCTGTCCGGCAGCGGAGCTCACCACACGATCGGCTACAGCACGCTGGGCGCGCGCATGGCGACGGGCTTCCCGTTCCTCGGCAACCAGCAGGTCAGCGCGCATGCCATGCTGGGCTGGCGACGTGCGTGGGGTCGCAACAGCACGGCTACCACAATGGCCTTTGCGGGCGGCGCGCCGTTCGTGGTGGATGGCCTGCCTATCGCCCGCAACGCACTGGCTGCCGATGCCGGCCTCACCCTGCAGGTGGCCAGGCACGCCGCGCTCGACCTTTCCTGGCACGGCCAGTTGGCCCACCAGTCGGTGGACAGCGGCTTCCGCGGCAGCTTCAACTGGCGGTTCTGAGCAAGTCGCGCCGGCGCACGCGTCATGCGTGCGCCGGCGCGTTGCCGCATCGCTTGCCTGCGGTGTGCCTGATGTACCATCCGGTGCTCGCACACAGGGGGGAATACCGATGGCCAATCGCGACCTGGATTCGCTGCTCACGCCACTGGACGACGCGGCGCCGAGCGGCCCCGACCTGGAATACGACCCCGAATTCCAGAACCTCGAACGCATCGCCACGCCCAAGGCCGAACGCGCCATCGGCGACAGCGTGAAGACCGCCGAGGAACCCGACTGGGACAAGGTGGACAGCCTGGGCGAAAGCCTGCTCGGCCGCAGCCGCGACCTGCGCGTGGCCGTGCACCTCACCGCGGCCTGGACGCGCCTGCACGGCCTGGCCGGCTGGGCCGACGGTCTGGCGCTGATCCGCGGCCTGCTGGAAAACCTCTGGGACACCGTGCATCCGCAACTGGATGCCGAAGACGACAACGACCCCACCGCCCGCGTGAACGCCGTGATGCCACTGGTCGACATGCAGGGACCGCTCGGCTACTTCCGCTCCACGCCGTTCGTGCAGTCGCCGCGACTGGGCCGGTTCTCGCTGCGTGATCTGCGCATCGC
>JAJXYE010000132.1 GCA_021780735.1 Pseudomonadota bacterium
ATCGCGCACCAGCGTGCCCAGCCGCGCCAGGCGCGGATCATCCCGGTAGTCCTGCAGGCTGTCACCGGCCAGCAGCAGCGGCTGCAGCAGATTGCGCAGATCGTGACTGAGGCCGCCGGCCAGCATCGCCAGGCTCTCGAAACGCTGCGCGCGAATCAGTTCCAGCTCCGACCGGCGACTGCTTCGACGCGCCTCGGCCTCGCTCAGTGCGCGACGCACCGCGCTGGCAAGCCGCACCGGACTCTGCTTCAGGATGTAGTCGGTGGCACCCTTGCGCAATGCCTCGATCGCCGCGTCTTCGCCCAGCGTGGCGGAGACGAAGATGAAGGGCAGGTCTTCATCGCGCTGACGCAGCAGCTCCAGCGCGTGCTGCCCGGAAAATCCGGGCACACTGAGATCGGACAGCACGATGTGCGGGTCGAACGTGTCCAGCGCTTCGAGGAAGCTTGCCTGATCGTCGACCAGGCGCACCTCGTAGGCTATCTGGTCGGCCTCAAGCTCGCCCAGCACCAGCTCGGCGTCGAGTTCGCTGTCTTCGACCTGCAGTATCCGGATGGTCTGCAAGGGCGCCTGCTGCCGGTATGGCATGTTGTTCCCCGTTCTCGACTGCATTGCTTCGACAACTGCTGCTTCCGGCCAGCCGCAGCCAGACGCCGCAGCATGCGTCATTGCTCGTCCGGTGCCTCGTTGAACACCGCCCAGAACTGACCCAGCGTGCGTACCGCTTCGAAAAACTGGTCCACGTCGACCGGCTTTATCACATAGGCGTTCGCACCCATGTCCCAGCTCTGCGCCAGGTCACTTTCTTCGCGGGAGGATGACAGAATCACCACCGGAACCCGCTTCAACAAGTCGCTGGCGCGCATCTCGGTCAACACGTCGAGCCCGTTCAGGCGTGGCATCTTGATGTCCAGCAGCACCACCGCCGGATTTCCCGACTCGCGCCCCGCCCACGCACCGCGTGAATACAGGTAGTCGAGGCACTCGACGCCATCCTGCACATGGACGACAGGATTGGCCAGGTGCGCATCGGCCAGCGCATCCATCGCCATTTCGGCATCGGCCGGGCTGTCTTCCACCAATAATATGGTGCGGAATTCCTTCCTGTTCATGGCTGGCTCTCGGCGGTTGGCCCGGCCCGATCGATGGCCGGCAGTGAAAAATGAAAACGGGCACCCTGCCCCGGTTCGGCCTCGGCCCAGACCTGACCTCCGTGGCGGGTGATGATCCGTCGCACGTTTGCCAGGCCGATGCCGCTGCCGGGAAATTCCGCGGCGCGATGCAGGCGCTGGAATACGCCGAAGAGCTTGTCAGCATATTGCATGTCGAACCCGGCGCCATTGTCGGCGACGGTGAATTCGTAGTCGCCCCACCTCCCTTCGCGCACGCTGACGTCGATCCGCGCCACCTCGCAATTTCCGGTGTACTTCACCGCATTGCCGAGCAGATTCTGCCATACCGTGCGCAGCATGTTGCCGTCACCGATGACCATCGGCAGCGGGTCGATCGACCATACGATTCGACGCCCCTCGCAGCCGGTCTCGGCCAGCGACCTCGCCTCCTCGACCATCGACTGCATGTCCACCGCCTGCAACCGCAGCGGGCCTCGCCCCAGCCGTGAAAAGACCAGCAGGTCGTCGATCAGCTGCGCCATTCGCTGCGCCGAATTGCCGATGACCTCGATGTAGTGCTCGGCCTTGTCGTCCAGGTGGTCACCCAGGTGATCGTGCAACTTGCGCACGAACCCGGCGACGTGGCGCAGCGGCGCGCGCAGGTCGTGTGACACCGAGTAGCTGAATGCCTCCAGCTCACGATTGATGTCGGTGATCTGGCTGATCTTGCCTTCCAGCTGGCGGTTGAGCTGATTCACCCGCTGCTCGGCCAGCGCCCGCACGGTGACGTCATTCACCGTCAGCAGCAGGGCAGTTTCATCGTTCTCCTGCCGCAACCGGCGCGCGTTGATCACCACGTTGCGCTCAAGGCCATCAACCGTACGCTGCACGGCGTCGTAATCCCACAGCTCGCGGTCGCGCAGCAGGACATCCCTCAGCCGCTGCAGCAGCGTGCTGTCGCTCCACGCGCCATTGCCGATCTCTGCCAGCGACTGTGTCTGCTGCTGATCGCATCCGTACAATTCACTGAAGGCGTTGTTCACCAGCAGGCTGTCGAGATTGACGTCGAACAAGGCGATCGGCTCGCGTATCGCCTGAAATATCAGCCGCGAACGCTGCACTGCATGACCCTCGCGCGTCTCGGCGAGCCGGCGCTTGCCAATCTGCCGCTCGGAGGCAACGACGATGATCACCAGCAGCAGCAACTGCGCCAACGCGGTTATCGCCAGCACCAGCTGGCTATTGCTGCGCTGGCGTGCCGCCGCGGCCTCGCGCGCGGCCAGCAGGGTGTTCTCCTGACTGACGATGTGGTTGATCAGCGGATTGATCGCAAACAGGTCGTCAGCGTCGCGCAACGACTGTCGCGCTCCTGCCGTATTGCCGGCGCGCAGGCGCTTGAGCGCCTGGTTCATCAGAATGTTGCGGCCGCTGACGCTGTTCGCCAGCGT
>JAJXYE010000095.1 GCA_021780735.1 Pseudomonadota bacterium
GTCGAGGCGCCGAAGGGCGAGTTCGGCTGCTACCTGGTTTCCGACGGCGCCAACAAGCCGTTCCGCGCCCATCTGCGTGCGCCGGGCTTTGCCCACTTGTCATCCATGGACTCCATTGTGCGCGGCTACATGCTCGCCGACGTGGTTGCCATGATCGGATCCTACGACCTCGTGTTCGGCGAAGTGGATCGCTGAGCCGGCACGACGGAGAAGCAAATGAAAGCCACCGGACATTTCGAGCAGGTCAGGAACGTCGATCCGCTCGTCGTACTCACCGAGCACACGCGCCATCACGTCGACGAGTGGGTAGCCAAGTTCCCGCCGGATCGCAAGCGCTCGGCGCTGATCCAGTCGCTGTTTGCCGCACAGGAGCAGAACCGGGGATTCCTCACCGACGAACTGATCACCGCGGTGGCGAAGTACCTCGATGTGCCGTCGGTCTGGGCATACGAAGTCGCCAGTTTCTATTCCATGCTCGAGACCAGGCCGGTTGGCCGCAACAATGTGGCGATCTGCACCAACATTTCCTGCTGGCTCAATGGCGCCGAGGATCTGGTGCGCCACTGCGAGAAGAAGCTGGGCATCAAGCTTGGCGAGAGCACGCCGGATGGCCGCGTTTACCTGAAGCGGGAAGAGGAATGCATCGCCGCCTGCGTCTACGCGCCAGCGGCCACGGTCAACGGGCATTACCACGAGCACCTCACCGCCGAGAAGCTCGACGACATTCTGGACGGGTTGGAGTAATGGAGAGCCTGCCTGTGACTTCCCAGCAGCCCGCGTTGCTTCGCAACCCTTCGGGCCGAACCTGTATGCACGCAGGCCGGCGTCATCACTCAGTCGTGTATCGACATACACTTCTTCGCTCTTCCTTGTCCTGCGCACATACAGCTTCCGGCGCGGACTACTGTGAAATCACAGGCAGGCTCTAATGGCAGTCGGACCCGCACCCCAGGAACACCAGGTCGTCTATACCACCTTGCATTTCGACAAGCCGTGGGCGATGGATAGCTATGAGCAGGTGGACGGCTACAAGGCGTGGCGCAAGATCCTCGCCGAAAAGCCCGATCCCGCGTCGCTGATCGAGGAAGTGAAGAAAAGCAGCCTGCGTGGACGCGGTGGCGCCGGTTTCCCGACCGGGCTGAAGTGGTCGTTCATGCCCAAGGGCGACATGCAGAAATACATCCTGTGCAACTCGGACGAGTCCGAGCCGGGCACAGCCAAGGATCGCGATATCCTGCGCTACAACCCGCATGCAGTGATCGAAGGCCTGGCGATCGCCTGCTACTGCACCGGCTCCACGGTGGCCTACAACTACCTGCGCGGCGAGTTCCATCATGAGCCGTACGAGCACTTCGAAGAAGCATTGAAGGAAGCCTACGCCGCCGGTTTGCTGGGCAAGAACGTGCAGGGCAGCGGCATCGACGTGGACATCTACGCGGCACTGGGCGCCGGCGCCTACATCTGCGGCGAAGAGACCGCGATGATGGAGTCGCTGGAAGGCAAGAAGGGCCAGCCGCGGTTCAAGCCGCCGTTCCCGGCCAACTTCGGCCTGTACGGCAAGCCGACCACGATCAACAACACCGAAACCTATGCCTCGGTGCCGGCGATCATCCGCAACGGCGCGGACTGGTTCCTCAATCTGGGCAAGCCGAACAACGGTGGCCCGAAAATCTTCTCGGTATCCGGCCACGTCAACAAGCCGGGCAATTTCGAGGTTCGCCTGGGTACGTCCTTCAAGGATCTGCTGGTGATGGCCGGTGGCGTGCGCAACGGCCACAAGCTCAAGGCGGTGATTCCCGGTGGTTCGTCGATGAAGGTGCTGCCGGCCGACGTGATGCTCGAGAGCACGATGGATTACGACTGCCTGCAGAAGGCCGGTTCCGGCCTGGGTTCCGGCGCGGTCGTGGTGATGGACGAAACCACCTGCATGGTCAAGGTCTGCCATCGCATATCGCGCTTCTACATGGCCGAGTCCTGCGGCCAGTGCACGCCGTGCCGCGAAGGCACCGGCTGGATGTATCGGGTGCTGTCGCGCATCGTCGAGGGCAAGGGTACCCAGGATGACCTGCATCGCCTGAAGGCGATCGCCGGCCAGATCGAGGGGCACACCATCTGTGCGTTCGGCGAGGCAGCCGCGTGGCCAGTGCAGGGTTTCCTGGCCCGGTTCTGGGACGAGTTCGAATATTTCGTGAAGCACGGCCGCTCGATGACCGAAGACCAGTTCGCCAAGACCAGCCAGGAGGTTGCCGCATGAGCGCGCAGCCGAACACCCCGCCGACCGAACTGCTGAACATCGAGGTCGACGGCAAGCCGACCCGGATTCGCAAGGGCGCGATGATCATCGAGGCCGCCGATGCAATCGGCGTGGCCATTCCACGTTTCTGCTACCACCGCAAGCTGCCGATTGCCGCCAACTGCCGCATGTGTCTGGTCGACGTGGAGATGGGCGGTCGCATGATGCCCAAGCCGCAGCCAGCCTGCGCCACGCCGGTGGCCGAGGGCATGAAGGTGATGACGCGCTCGGACAAGGCGCTGAAGTTCCAGAAGGATGTGATGGAGTTTCTGCTGATCAACCATCCGCTGGACTGCCCGATTTGCGACCAGGGTGGCGAGTGCGAACTGCAGGACGTGGCGCTGGGCTACGGCCGCAGCGTGTCGCGCTATACCGAGCGCAAGCGCACGGTGGCCGACGAGAACCTCGGCCCGCTGGTCGCCACCGAGATGACCCGCTGCATCCAGTGCACCCGTTGCGTGCGCTTCACCAGCGAGATCGCCGGCACCTATGAACTCGGCGGCATGAATCGCGGCGAAAACCTGCAGATCGGTACGTACATCGGCAAGACGGTCGAGACCGAACTGTCCGGCAACATCATCGATGTCTGCCCGGTGGGTGCGCTGACCAACAAGCCGTTCCAGTTCAAGGCGCGCGCCTGGGAACTGATCGCCAAACCGTCGATCGGCTACCACGATGCACTGGGCTCCAACCTGTGGCTGCATACCCGTCGCGGCGAAGTGCTGCGCACCGTGCCGCGCGACAACGAGGCCGTCAATGAGTGCTGGTTGTCCGATCGCGACCGTTACAGTCATCAGGGCATGTATGCCGACGACCGCATCAGTGCGCCGGAAATCAAGCGCGACGGCCAGTGGCAGGCGACAACCTGGGAAGACGCTCTGCAGTTCGCTGGTGAGGCGCTGAAGAAGGCGCCGGGCAGCGAGCTTGGCGTGCTGGTGCACCCGGCGACCTCGAACGAGGAGGGCGATCTGCTGATGCGGCTGGCCCGCGGGCTGGGCAGCGGGCATGTCGATCATCGCCTGCGCCAGCTTGATTTCGCCGACAACGCGATGGCGCAACCGTTTGCGCTGCCGGTGGCCGAAATCGGCCAGGTCAAGGCCGCCCTGCTGGTGGGTTCGGACCTGCGTTACGAGATGCCGCTGCTGAATCATCGACTGCATCAGGCGACCAAGAACGGCGCCCGGGTCTATGCGGTCAACCCGTTGCATTTCGATTTCAACTACGCGCTGGCCGGCGAAGCGGTGGTGGCACCGTCGGCGCTGGTCGAGGCCATGCTGGGCTTGGCCGGGGCTGCCGTTGCTGCCGGAGCCACGGCACCCGCGTCGCTGGCGGAGGCGATCGGCGCGGCGCCGCGCGCCGAGGGCGACGCCGCGGCGATTGCCGCGCTGAAATCGGGCAAGGCGGTGGTGATCCTCGGTGAGGCGGCGGCAACCCATCCGCAGGCGTCATGGTTGCGCGCGATTGCCCGTTTCATTGCCGATGCCACCGGCGCCGGCTACAACGAATTGCCGCTGGGCGCCAATGCGATCGGTCTGGCCCGACTCGGCGTGGCGCCGGGCAGCGGCGGGCTTGACGCGCATGCAATGCTGGCGCAACCGCGCAAGAGCTACGTGTTGTACGGGGTTGAGCCGCCGCACGATTTCGCCGACGGTTCGGCAGCGCTGAAGGCGCTGCGCGGGGCCGCCCAGGTGGTGGCCTTCAGTGCCTACGCCAGTGCGGCCCTGCGTGAAGTGGCCGACGTGATTCTGCCTATCGCGCTGCTGCCGGAAATCGAAGCCACCCTGGTCAACGTCGATGGACTGATGCAGGGCGTGAGCGCCGGTGCGAAGGCACCGGGACAGACCCGGCCAGGCTGGAAGGTGTTGCGGGCATTGGGCGGCGCGCTGCAGTTGGCCGGCTTCGAATTCGACGACATCGCGGGTCTGCGCGACGGCATGGCCGAGCGCCCGATGGCGCCGCGCCATGGCCTGGCCACGCGAGAGGGGCCGGTGGATCTTGCCCGCATCGCGACCTGGCCGATCTATCGCGGCGATGCCGTGCTGCGCCGGGCGACTGCTCTGAATGCGCATCCGCTCAACCGGGCTGCGGCGGTTCGGCTGAACCCGCAACAGGCTGCCAAACTGGGCCTGACCGCTGGCGAACAGGTGCGCATCGACGAGGTGCTGTTGCCGCTGCAGCTCGATGCGGCCGTGCCCGCTGGCGCGGTCTGGATCGAGGCGGCCCGGGATCACACCGCCACGTTGCCGCCGTATGGCGCGTCCATCACCTTGACCAAGGCTTGACCATCATGGCTGATCAACTCATCAACCAGGTCCTGTGGCCGCTGATCTACATCCTGTGCATCGTGTTGCCGCTGGTCGTCGCGGTGGCCATGTTCGTGTACTGGGAGCGCAAGGTCATCGGCTGGATGCACGTGCGCATGGGACCGAACAAGATCGGTCCGTTCGGGCTGCTGCAGGCATTTGCCGACGTCGTCAAGCTGCTGATCAAGGAAGTGATCCTGCCGACCAAGGCAAACCGCTTTCTGTATTACATGGCGCCGCTGCTGGCGTTGATTCCAGCGCTGGCGGCCTGGGCGGTGATTCCGTTCAGCAGCCGGATGGTGCTGTCCAACGCCAACGCCGGCGTGCTCTACCTGCTGGCGATGACCTCGCTGGGCGTATACGGCATCATCATCGCCGGCTGGGCTTCCAACTCGCGCTATGCGCTGCTTGGTGCGATGCGCTCGGCTGCGCAGGTGATCTCCTACGAACTGGCGATGGGCCTGTGTCTGGTCTGCGTGCTGGTGCTCGCCGGCAGCCTCAATCTCAGCGACATCGTCAATGCGCAGGCCGGCGGCAAGGGCCTGTTCGACTGGTTCTGGTTGCCGCTGCTGCCGGTATTCGTGATCTATTTCATCTCCGGCGTGGCCGAGACCAATCGCGCCCCGTTCGACGTGGCCGAAGGCGAGTCGGAAATCGTCGCCGGCTTCCACGTTGAGTATTCGGGTTCGGCCTTCGCGATCTTCTTCCTGGCCGAATACGCCAACATGATCCTGGTCAGCTTCCTCGCCTCGATCCTGTTCCTCGGCGGCTGGCTGAGCCCGCTGCAGGGCTGGATCCATGCCGATGCGCCGGACTGGATCAACTGGATCTGGACTGGCGGCTTCGCCTGGCTGTTCATCAAGGCATTCGCGATGAGCTTCCTGTTTCTCTGGTTCCGCGCGGCGTTCCCGCGTTACCGCTATGACCAGATCATGCGGCTGGGCTGGAAGGTGCTTATCCCGATCGCGATCGCGTGGGTGATGGTGGCCGGCTGCATGAAGTATTTCGGCTGGGTCAGCATCGGCGCAGGGGTCTGAGCAATGAATTCGATAACCCGCTACTTCAAGAGTCTGCTGCTGATCGAGTTGTTCCAGGGCATGGGGCTGACCATGCGTTACATGTTCAAGCCGAAGTACACCGTGCGCTACCCGATGGAGCACATCCCGAAGTCAAACCGCTTCCGAGGCCTGCACGCGCTGCGCCGATACGCCAACGGCGAGGAGCGCTGCATTGCCTGCAAGCTGTGCGAGGCGGTGTGCCCCGCGCTGGCGATCACCATCGATTCGGCGCCGCGCGCGTCGGATGGCCAGCGTCGCACCACCCGCTACGAGATTGACCTGTTCAAGTGCATTTTCTGCGGCTTCTGCGAGGAGAGTTGCCCGGTCGACTCGATCGTGGAGACCTCGATCCACGAATACCATTTCGAGCACCGCGGCGAGAACGTGGTGGACAAGCTGCAGTTGCTTGCCATCGGTGATCGCTTCGAACAGCAGATCGCCGCTGACCGCGCGCAGGATGCAGCGTACCGCTGAGGCCAACGATGAATCCCCAACTGCTCCAACTCATCTGTTTCTACGCCTTCGGCTTCGTCACCGTGGCCGCCGCGCTGTCGGTGATCAGCCTGAAGAACACCGTGCACGCGGTGCTGGCGCTGGTGCTGACCTTCTTCAGCTCGGCCTGCCTGTGGATGCTGCTCGACGCCGAGTTCCTCGCGCTGGCGTTGATCGTGGTCTACGTTGGCGCGGTGATGGTGCTGTTCCTGTTCGTGGTGATGATGCTCGACATCGATCAGGAAGAAATGCGCGAAGGATTCGTCAAGTTCCTGCCGGTGGGCTTGTTCGTGGCGCTGGTCATGCTGGTGGAGATGGTCGGCCTGATCGGCGTGCGTGCCATGCACGCGCAGGTGCTCGGTGCGGATCCCGCGGCGGCTGACGGCATGTCCAATACCGCGTGGCTGGGACAGGCGCTGTACACCCGGTTCCTGCTGCCGTTCGAGATCGCCGCGCTGATCCTTACCGTGGGTGTGGTCGCCGCTGTGGTGCTGACCCTGCGCGAGCGTCGCGACGCTCGTCACGAGTCGCCGGCGCAACAGGTCAAGGTGAATCCGCGCGATCGCGTGCGACTGGTGAAGATGGCGGCGGTTCGGCCAGCCGCTCCCGCCGCCCTTGAGAATGATGCCGCACAGGAGCCACGCCCATGATCTCGCTCGCGCACTACATCGTGCTTGGCGCGGTGCTGTTCTGCATCGCCGTCGCCGGGTTGTTCATCAACCGCAAGAACGTGATCGTGCTGCTGATGTCGATCGAACTGATGCTGCTCGCGGTGAACATGAACTTCGTGGCGTTCTCGCGTTTCCTTGGCGACGTTTCGGGGCAGGTGTTCGTGTTCTTCATCCTCACCGTGGCTGCGGCGGAAGCCGCCATCGGCCTGGCGATCCTGGTGCTGCTGTTCCGTAATCGCAGCACGATCAATATCGCCGACATCGACAGCATGAAGGGCTGATCACATGGGTCTTTCGACATCCATCCTGCTGACGATCGCACTGGCGCCGCTGGTCGGTTGCGTGCTCGCCGGTTTCCTCGGCAAGTTCATCGGACGCGCCGGTTCGCACAGCGTCACCATCCTCGGTGTGGCGATTTCCTGCGCGCTGTCGTTCTATGTGCTGTACCAGCTGACCCTGGGCGGCGCCGAGGTCTACAACCAGAATCTGTACACCTGGTTCCAGATCGGTCAGCTCAACGCCAGCGTGGGTTTCCTGGTCGACCGCCTGACCGCCATGATGCTGGTGGTGGTGAGCTTCGTGTCGCTGCTGGTGCATGTGTACACCATCGGCTACATGGCCGACGACGACGGCTACATGCGCTTCTTCAGCTACATCTCGCTGTTCACGTTCTCGATGTTCATGCTGGTGATGAGCAACAACTTCGTGCAGTTGTTCTTCGGCTGGGAGGCGGTCGGCCTGGTGTCCTACCTGCTGATCGGATTCTGGTACAAGCGGCCGACCGCGATCTTCGCCAACCTGAAGGCCTTCCTGGTCAACCGCGTGGGCGATTTCGGCTTCCTGCTGGGTATTGCGGCGGTGCTGTATTTCCTCCATACACTGGACTACGCCACCGCGTTTGGTGCGGCGCCAGGGCTGATCGGCAAGACCCTGCAGATCACCGCAGGCACGCACTGGGACGCGGCCACGGTGATCTGCATCTGCCTGTTCATCGGTGCCATGGGCAAGTCGGCACAGGTGCCGTTGCATGTGTGGCTGCCTGACTCGATGGAAGGCCCGACCCCGATCTCGGCGCTGATCCACGCGGCGACCATGGTCACCGCCGGCATCTTCATGGTGGCGCGCATGTCGCCGCTGTTCGAATTGTCTCCGGCAGCACTGAGCTTCGTGCTGGTGATTGGCGCGACGACGGCGCTTTTCACCGGCTTGATCGGCATCGTGCAGAACGACATCAAGCGCGTGATCGCCTACTCGACACTGTCGCAGCTTGGCTACATGACGGTGGCGCTGGGCGTATCGATGTACAGCGGCGCGGTATTCCACCTGATGACGCATGCATTCTTCAAGGCGCTGCTGTTCCTCGGTGCCGGTTCGGTGATCATCGCGATGCACCACGAGCAGGACATGCGCTACATGGGTGGACTGCGCAAGTACATGCCGATCACCTGGATCACCATGTGGATCGGTTCGCTGGCGCTGGTGGCGGTACCGTTCACCTCGGGCTTCTATTCCAAGGATGCGATCATCGAGGCGGTTGGCCTTTCGCACCGCTGGGGTGCGCACTACGCCTACTTCTGCGTCATGGCCGGTGCGCTGGTCACCGGACTGTATACGTTCCGCCAGATGTATCTGACCTTCCATGGCAAGGAGCGCTTCACCGTGCTCGAACAGCATGGTCACGGCCATCATGATGATCACGGTCATCACGAGCCGGGCGTGCTGGCGCATGCGCCGAAGGAGTCGCCGTGGGTGGTGACGCTGCCGCTGGTGCTGCTGGCGATCCCGTCGCTGCTGGTCGGTTTCTTCACCGTGGGTCCGGTGCTGTTCGGCAACTGGTTCGGCACGGCGATCCACGTCGATGAAGCGAACAATGTGCTTGGCGAACTCGGCCAGGAATTCCACGGCTCGCTGGCGATGGCTCTGCACGGTTTCACCCAGCTGCCCTTCGTGCTGGTGCTGATTGCCTTCATAAGCTGTACCTACATCTACGTGTTCAATCCGGCGATGGCAGGCAAGATCAAGAGCACGCTGAAGCCGTTGTGGACGGTACTCGATCGCAAGTACTGGGTCGACGAGGTGTACTTCGCGATCTTTGCCCGTGGTGGCGTCAGGCTGGGTCGTCTGTTCTGGAAGGTCGGCGACACGGCAGTGATTGATGACAGCATGGTCAATGGCTCGGTCAGCCTGATCCACCGTATCGCGGCGGCGGTGCGGCGGCTGCAGTCCGGCTACCTCTATCACTACGCCTTCGCCATGATTCTTGGCCTGATCCTGCTGCTTGGCGGGTACTGGCTCTTCGGCTCCGGGCCCATCGGCGCCGTGTTGGCCGGGCAATAAGGGAAGCAAGCACACATGTTCAATCACTTGCTCAGCCTGCTCATCTGGCTACCCGTCGCCGGCGCCATTCCGGTGCTGCTTGCCGGCGCGGCCCGGCCCAACCTGGCGCGCTGGCTGTCGATGCTGGTGGCGGTGCTGACGTTCGTCGTCAGCCTGTTCCTGCTGCTGCAATACCACCCCGATGCGGGCGGCATGCAACTGGTCGAGAGTCATCTGTGGATCGCTTCATGGGGCGTGCACTACAGCCTCGCGGTCGACGGCATCTCGGTGGCCTTGATCGTGATGACCACCTTCGTCGGCATCCTGGTGATCGCCGGCGCATGGCAGGTGATCCAGGACAAGCCGCACCAGTACATGGCCGCCATGCTGATGCTGGAAGGCCTGCTGATCGGCGTGTTCTGTGCCACTGATGCACTGCTGTTCTATGCGTTGTTCGAAGCGATCCTGATCCCGATGTTCATCCTGATCGGTATCTGGGGCGGGCCGCGGCGCGTCTACGCCACGCTGAAGTTCTTCATCTACACGTTCTTCGGCTCGGTCTTCATGTTGATCGCGCTGCTGTACCTGTACCAGAAGGCCGGCACCTTCGACATGGCCACCCTGGCGGCGCTGCCGCTGACGATGAAGGAGCAGACCTGGATCTTCTTCGCGTTCCTGATCGCCTTTGCGATCAAGGTGCCGATGGTGCCGGTGCATACCTGGTTGCCGGATGCGCACGTCGAGGCGCCGACCGGCGGTTCGGTGGTGCTGGCGGCGGTGATGCTGAAGGTGGGCACCTACGGGATGCTGCGTTTCATCCTGCCAATCGTGCCGGATGCGGGCGCGCACTACGCCTGGCTGGTCATCGTGCTGAGCCTGGTCGCGATCGTCTACATCGGCTATGTGGCGCTGGTGCAGGAGGACATGAAGAAGCTGGTGGCGTATTCCTCGGTGGCCCACATGGGCTTTGTCACGCTGGGCATCTTCATCGCGTTCTGGCTGGTGCGCGAGCAGGGCAATACCCAGATGGCCGAGCTGGGCATGCAGGGTGCGATGGTGCAGATGATCTCGCACGGCTTCGTTTCCGGCGCGATGTTCACCTGCATCGGTGTGCTGTACGACCGCATGCATACTCGCTCGATCAAGGATTACGGCGGCGTGATCAACGTGATGCCGTGGTTCGGCTTCTTCTACGTGCTGTTTGCGATGGCCAACTGCGGTCTGCCGGGCACCAGTGGCTTCGTCGGCGAATTCATGGTG
>JAJXYE010000092.1 GCA_021780735.1 Pseudomonadota bacterium
GCCTGCGCCGAAACAGAAAACATCAACAGCAAGGTGGACAGGACGAGCAACAGGCGTTTCATCAGGCTTTCCCGAGAGGTGAGGATCCGGATTGTGAACGGCAGCGGCTTAACCGGACTGTAGGAGCGCACCCTGTGCGCGATGCTCTTGCCTTGGGCATCGAGAAAGAGCATCGCGCACAGGGTGCGCTCCTGGCCCATGGCCATTCAGTTCTTCGGCGGGGGTGGCGCCAGCACTTCGCGGTTGCCGTTGTGCTGCGGCGCGCTGACCACACCGTCCTGCTCCATCTGCTCGACCAGGCGCGCGGCGCGGTTGTAGCCGATGCGCAGGTGACGCTGCACGCCGGAGATCGAGGCGCGCCGGGTCTGCGTGACGATGGCTACCGCCTTGTCATACAGCTGGGTATCGGCGTCGCCACCCTCCTCACCCTCCTGCGGCAGGCCGGAGTCGTTGATGAACTTGCCGTCGGCGGTGGCCTGGACTTCTTCCAGCACGCCCTCGATGTAGTTCGGCGCGCCCTGCGATTTCAGCCACGCGACCACGTGGTGCACCTCGTGATCGTCGACGAAGGCGCCGTGCACGCGCTCGGGCGTGGCCGTGCCCGGCGGCAGGTAGAGCATGTCGCCATGGCCGAGCAGCGCCTCGGCGCCGCTCTGGTCGAGGATCGTGCGCGAGTCGATCTTGCTCGACACCTGGAACGCGATGCGGGTGGGGATATTGGCCTTGATCAGGCCGGTGATCACGTCCACCGACGGGCGCTGGGTGGCCAGGATCAGGTGCACTCCGGCGGCGCGCGCCTTCTGTGCCAGGCGGGCGATCAGCTCCTCCACCTTCTTGCCGACGATCATCATCATGTCGGCGAACTCGTCGATGATCACCACGATGTTCGGCAACGGTTCCAGCGGCTCGGCCGCCAGGTTCGGCATCTCCGGGTTGGGCCGGAACAGCGGATCGAGCAGTGGCTGACCCTGCTTGTCGGCGTCGGCCACCTTCTTGTTGAAGCCGCCCAGGTTGCGCACGCCGACAGCGGCCATCAGCTTGTAGCGGCGCTCCATCTCGGCCACGCACCAGCGCAATGCGTTGGCCGCTTCCTTCATGTCGGTGACCACCGGCGCCAGCAGGTGCGGAATGCCCTCGTACACCGAGAGTTCCAGCATCTTCGGGTCGATCATGATCATCCGCACGTCTTTCGCGCTGGCCTTGTACAGCAGGCTCAGCACCATCGCGTTGACCGCCACCGACTTGCCCGAACCGGTGGTACCGGCCACCAGCAGGTGCGGCATCTTGGCCAGATCGACCACGACCGGCTTGCCGCCGATGTCCTTGCCCAGCGCCAGTGCCAGCGGCGACTTCATCTGGTCGTACTTGTCCGAACGCAGGATCTCGGACAGGTAGACGATCTGCTTCTTGGTGTTGGGGATCTCCAGGCCGATCACGTTCTTGCCCGGAATCACGTCGACCACGCGCACGCTGACCACCGACAGACCGCGGGCGATGTCCTTGTCCAGGCTCGACACCTGCGAGCCGCGCACGCCGGCTGCCGGCTCCATCTCGAAGCGGGTGATGACCGGACCGGGATAGGCACCGACCACCTTGGCCTCGATCTTGAAGTCCTTCAGCTTGAACTCGACCTGGCGCGAGAGCACCTCGAGGGTCTCTTCGGTGTAGCCGGGCCCCTGTTCCGGTGCCTCGTCCAGCAACGCCAGCGGCGGCAACTCACCCGGTGTGGCCGCGCCGACGAACAACGGAATCTGCGTCTCCAGCTTCGCCCGCTCGCTCTTGGTGACCGGTGCCGGCGCCGCCTCGATGCGCACCGGCTCGCGCCGGGCCTGCTTCACCGCATCGGCCTTCTTGATCACGTCGCGCTCGGTACGCGCCTGACGGGCGGCCAGCGCCTGCGGCGCCTGGCGCAGCTTGTCCCTGACCCAGGCAGTCAGTCGCAGTGCGCCCTGCCCGGTCCAGTCCATCACCTTGAACCAGGACAGGCCGGTAGCCAGGGTCACCGCAATCAGGAACAGGGCCAGCAGCAGCAGCGGCGCCCCGGTGGAGCCAAGTGCGTTGAGCAGCGCGTGGCCGAGCCATTGGCCGGCGATACCACCGGCACCTTGCGGCTGCACCAGATCCGGATGGCTGGCATTGAGCCAGAACAGCGCCGGCAGCGTGATGAAGAAGAACACGAAGCCGATCAGCCGCAGCGCCGGTTCCCACGGGTGCAGCGGCCGTGCGCCGTGCTGGCGCAACACCTGCACGCCGAGCAACAGCAGCAACAACGGAAAGCAGTAGGCGACCAGGCCGAAGATCCAGCGCAGCAGGTCGGCGACATAGGCGCCGACCGTACCGCCGAAGTTGTGCGCGTGCTGCAGCTGGCCGGCATTGGTCCAGCTCGGGTCATGCGGGTTGTAGCTGAAAAGGCACACCAGCAGGTATACCGCCAGCGGCAACAGCAGCAAGGCGCCGGCTTCACGCAGCCGGCGCTTCAACTCCTCGCTGAGACCTTCCTTCGGTTGTTGCTTGACGTTTGCGCTGCGCGCCACCCTG
>JAJXYE010000281.1 GCA_021780735.1 Pseudomonadota bacterium
CCCGTGCTTGCCGCAGGCGAAGCCGAGGTGCTGCTGCGAAGTTACCCGCAACTGGCCCCCTGCCAACGCATCGTCTGGCACAGCCCGCGCCCGCTTTCGGCCGCATGCCTGGTCGACACCCGCGACGGCAGCGTCTTCATCAAGCGTCACCACCGGAGCGTTCGTACAGCCGTCACGCTGGAGGAGGAGCACCGCTTCATCGCCCACCTGCGCGAACGCGGCATGCCGATACCCGCGGTACTGTGTGACGCACAGGGAAGCACCGCAGTCAGCCGTGGCGACTGGGTCTACGAGGTGCATGAGTGCGCCAGCGGCGTCGATGTGTACCGCGATGCGATCTCATGGACACCACCGGCCAGTGGCGAGCACGCGTGGCAGGCAGGCCGGATGCTCGCCACACTGCATGACGCAGCACAGGGCTACGCCGCCGCGCAGCGCGACACCCACATCCTGGTCGCACGCAGCGAGTTGATCGCCGCCCCTGATCCGATCGCCGCACTGCAGGCGCAACTGCCGCAGCGGCCAGGTCTGGCCGGTTATCTGAAGCAGCGCGACTGGCGCTGCGGACTGGCCGCCGTTCTTGCGCCCTGGCATGCCCGCCTGCAGCCGGGGCTGGCGAGGCAGCCGCGGCTGTGGACGCATGGCGACTGGCATGTCTCCAACCTGTGCTGGAGCAAGCATGGCGACGAGGCGCAGATCACCTCGGTGCTCGACTTCGGCCTGGCCGCGGCGAATTGCGCCCTGTTCGACCTGGCTACCGCGATCGAGCGCAACGCCATCGCCTGGCTGGCCCTTGACGATGCCGCAGCGGCACATCCGGCTATCGCCCAGGCCTTGATCGAGGGTTACCGCCAGGTGCGCCCGCTGGACAGTGACGACATCCACCTGCTCGCCGATCTGCTGCCCCTGGTACACGTCGATTTCGCGCTGTCGGAAGTCGAGTATTTCCACGCCATCACCCGCTCACCGGAAAGTACTGAGGTGGCCTGGAACACCTTCCTGAAAGGTCATGCGCAATGGTTCGGCACCGCCGCCGGGCAGGCCATGCTCGACGCCGTGCGCGATTGCGCCTGACCGGCCGGAGCAATTCGTGGTTCAATAGCCGCTCTTGAAGCGGGGGTGCCCGGCGTTGCCGGGCTGAGAGAGTCCCTTGGAACCTGATCCGGTCCGTACCGGCGTAGGGAGCTTGCTGAGTCGATCCGTGCCTGCCGCGGGATCGGTTCGCCGTCGCTTCGTCCGTAGCCCCGAAGACGACGACGATGACCATGACACTCCCCCGCACCGCCCTCCTGCTTGCCCTGCTGCCGGCCATCTCCGTGGCCCATGCGCAGGACGACGGCACCGCCCCGTCGCACGTCACGCCGCTGGCGCCGGTGCACGTGCAAGGCAAGAGCAGCAAGGGCTACCACGCCGACAGCAGCGATCTGGGCGGCCTTGGCAATGCACCGTTGCATGACACGCCCGCAGCGATCACCGTGATCACCCGTGCCCAGCTGGACGACCGTCAGCCCCGCTCGCTGAGCGAACTGGCTCATGCCGATGCAGCTCTGGGCGACAACTACGCGGCCGTCGGCTACTACCAGGACATCTCGATTCGCGGCTTCCCGCTGGATCTGGCCAGCGGCTTCCGCATGAACGATCTCAGCATTGCCGGTGAGCAGTACCTCACGCTCGAAGACAAGCAACAGGTGGAAATCCTCAAGGGTCTCGCCGGACTGGAAGCGGGCATCGTCGCGCCGGGAGGGCTGGTGAATTACGTCAGCAAGCGTCCTGCCGATGTGCATACCGTCACCGTGGGCACCGACTCCGAGGGCTCGCGCTATGGCGCGCTGGATATCGGCGGATGGCTGACGCCAGATGTCGGCGTGCGCCTGAACGCCGCCCACGAGGACATGCACTCCTACGTGCAGCATGCCGATGGCCGGCGCAACTTCATTTCGCTGGCGGCCGACTGGAAGATCAGCAGCAAGGCCACCGTGCAGCTGGACACCGACTACCAGACCAGCGGCCAACGCTCGGTGTCGGGCTACCAACTGCTCGGCGGCACGGTGATTCCGCCCAACCCCAGCCGTAGTCGCATGCTCGGCTTCGAACCGTGGCAACAGCCGGTCGGCATCAATGCCAGCAACAGCACCCTGCGCTTCGATTACCAGTTCAACGACACCTGGGAGGCACAGCTTTCGGCCGGCCACAGCCACGTCGTGATCGACGACAACGTGGCCTTTGCCTATGGCTGCTTCTACTCGTCCGATTGCGCCAGCGGTGCCACGCCGGGCTGGTTCTTCGCCCCCAATGGCGACTATGACGTCTATGACTATCGCAGCCCGAACGACACCCGCCAGAACGACGAAGTCCGCGCCGTGCTCAAGGGCTCGTTCAACACCGGCATGCTCAGCCATGAGCTGAGCATGGGCGCCAGCACGTTCCAGCGCACGCTCAACCAGCGTCCGTATGTGTACGACTACGTCGGCACCGCCAATATCGGCGAGGTAAACCCGCCCTACTTCGCCCCATCGCCGAACCAGCCCGGCGCG
>JAJXYE010000072.1 GCA_021780735.1 Pseudomonadota bacterium
GTCGAGGGTGGGAGCGATCGGGCGCGAGCCCGCATACTGGGCAGCCAGCAGTCGATCGAGCAGCACTTCGGCGGTGACCAGAAACTGGTGATAACGGGCGTGCGGGTCGTTGTCGCCGACCACCGCAAAATAGACAAAGCGGATCCGCGCCGTGCCGGTGGCGCAGGTGGCCGTCGGGCGGTGCGATATGCCGTGGCAGTCCTGCCCGGCCATGCGGCGCCCGACCGGCGGCGCGAGATGCGCGTCGGGCAGATGGTGCAACAGGGCGTCGATGCTTGAAGTCGGAGGAGCAAGGAATGAGGCCGTTGAGGCCGCTTGCCTACTCGCAGTAGCTGCTGGGGACACTCGCACGAACGGATCTTCCTGCCATGAGTCATCGCGATGCTGGACGACTTCGGGGCCAGCTTTGCACAAGCGCTGCCGCCGGAATGTGCAATGGAACCCACTACTGCAACGATCCGCGCGCCGCCGGCTGGCTTGCCTCGTCGGCGCGGTCTGACCGATTTGCCGGTGAATCCCCCGAAGTCCGGACGAAAACAGGCAGAATGGGCGGCTGACCGCACGCACGCGTGGCTCGCCAGCCAGAGCCCGGACGCCACGCCCACCTGACCAGGAACCCAACCGTTTGACGACGAGCAAGGCCAATCCGCCCACCCCCCACGATGTCGACAGCGAGCTGCTCGAGCGCCTGCGCGCTGCGGCAGATCTGCTTGAGGCCGTCGCGGCCGATCGCCAGCTGCTGGATCAGCTGCCGGCGGATGACCGTCGGCGTCTGCACCTGGCCGTGGCCACGCTCTATCACCCCGATCCGGAAGCGCGCCGGATCAAGCTGAAGGCGGCGGAAAAGGCCCGCTACGCGGCGAAGATCCAGGCCGAGGACGCGGTGCTCAACAACACCGGCATCCGCGCCCTGCGCCGTCGTCCGGTGTTCACCACGCCGAATGCGTTCCTGCCGGCGGATTTCCAGCCGCAGGACATCGGCCCCGAAGCGGACGCCGATCAACCGCGCGAGTCGATCGAGCCGCAGCACTGCTATGTGTGCAAGCAGAAGTATTCGACGATCCACTTCTTCTACGACCAGCTGTGCCCGGACTGCGCGGCGTTCAACTACGCCAAGCGCACCGAGCTCACCGACCTGAGCGGGCGCGTGGCCCTGCTCACCGGCGGCCGGGTGAAAATCGGCTACCAGGCAGGCCTGAAGCTGCTGCGCGCCGGTGCCGAGTTGATCGTCACCACGCGCTTTCCGCGCGACTCGGCCGCACGCTACGCCGAGGAGCCGGACTTTGCCCAGTGGAGCCATCGGCTGCAGATCTACGGCCTCGACCTGCGCCACACGCCCAGCGTGGAGGCGTTCTGCCACGAGCTGGTGGCGACCCGTCCGCGGCTGGACTTCATCATCAACAACGCCTGTCAGACCGTGCGCCGCCCGCCGGATTTCTACGCGCACATGATGGAAGGCGAGACTGCAGCGCTGCCTGACCTGCCCGAACACGTACGCCAGCTGGTCGGCCACTACGAAGGCATGCGCAGCGCCAACATCCTGCCCGAGGCCGGCACCGCCGCGCTCAGCACCGGTCGCGACGCCCCGCTGCCCGGCCTGACCCGTGCCGCCGAGCTGTCGCAACTGCCGCTGCTGCCGGAGGAATTGCTGGCGCAGAGCCATCTGTTTCCCGAAGGCCGGCTCGACCAGGATCTGCAGCAGATCGATCTGCGCGAGCGCAATTCGTGGCGGCTGCTGATGGCCGAGGTGCCGTCGGTGGAATTGCTGGAGGTGCAACTGGTCAACGCGATCGCACCGTTCATCATCAACGCGCGGCTGAAGCCACTGATGCTGCGCACGCCCGAGCGCGACAAGCACATCGTCAACGTGTCGGCGATGGAAGGCCAGTTCTACCGCAACTTCAAGACCACCCGGCACCCGCACACCAACATGGCCAAGGCCGCGCTGAACATGATGACGCGCACGTCGGCCACGGATTACCACAACGACGGCATCCACATGAACAGCGTCGACACCGGCTGGGTCACCGATGAGGATCCGGCGGCACTGGCCGCGCGCAAGGTCGCCGAGGAACGCTTCCATCCACCACTGGACATCGTCGATGGCGCGGCACGCATCGTCGATCCGATCATCAGCGGCATCAACAGCGGTCAGCATGTGTGGGGCCAGTTCCTGAAAGACTACAAGCCGACCGACTGGTAATGTCCGCATCGGCGATCGACCCGTCCGCTCAATGACGATGAGGCGACGACACCCCCGTTTCCGCCCGAAGCGTTTCATGCAGTCGCCGCCCGCTCTGCGTTGTTCGGCACAGGCCAGGCGGCGCATCCTGGTCGATACGGCCGCTTGAGCGGTGTGCTCCAGCCAAGCTCCAGCCATCAAGGTGCAAACCCCATGACCACCATGCAAGCGATCGAAATCAGCCGGCCCGGTGCCGCCGAGGTGCTGCAGCTGACCCGGCGCCCGATACCGCAGCCAGGCCCGGGCGAGGTGCTGATCAAGGTGGCGGCGGCCGGGGTCAACCGGCCCGATGTATTCCAGCGCCAGGGCAACTACGCGCCGCCGCCGGGTGCGTCCGACCTGCCCGGGCTGGAAGTGGCCGGTGAACTGATCGAGGGTGATTTCGGCGGGGCGAACCCGTTCGGCCTCAAGCCAGGCGACGCCGTGTGCGCCCTGCTCACCGGCGGCGGGTACGCGCAGTTCGCGGTTGCGCCACTGCCGCAGTGTCTGCCGGTACCGGCAGGCCTTTCGCTGCTCGAGGCGGCCGCGCTGCCGGAAAACTGTTTCACTGTGTGGAGCAACGTGTTTGATCGCGGCCAGCTCGGTCGCGGCGAAGGCGGTCACACTGAAAGCCTGCTGGTACAAGGCGGCTCCAGCGGCATCGGTGTCACCGCCATCCAGCTGGCCAGGGCGTTCGACCACCGGGTCTTTGCCACCGCCGGCAGTGCGGAAAAGTGTGCGGCTTGCGAACGGCTCGGGGCGGAGCGCGCGATCAACTACCGCGAGGAGGATTTCGTGGCCGTGCTGAACCAGGCCACGGCCGGACGCGGCGTCGACGTGATCCTGGACATGGTGGCCGGCGACTACGTCGCGCGTGAAATCGACAGTCTGGCCGAGGGCGGCCGGCTGGTCTTCATCGCCACGCTCGGTGGCGGCAAGGCGGCCATCGACGCCGGGGTGCTGATGCGCCGCCGGCTCACCCTCACCGGCTCGACCCTGCGTCCGCGGCCGGTCGCGTTCAAGGCGGCGATCGCCCGCCAACTGCACGAAAAAGTCTGGCCGCTGCTCGAGGCAGGCAAGGTGCGGCCGGTGATCCATCAGGTGTTCGCGGCGGCCGAAGCGGCCCGCGCGCATGCGCTGATGCAGAGCAGCGAACACATCGGCAAGCTGCTGCTGCAGTGGTGAACGGCGCCGCTTGAACCGAGCCGGCTCAGGGCGGGGCCGGAATTGCAGCGCAAGAGTCGGAGTGTCACGGGGCAAGGCGGTCGCCAGAATGGCTGGCACGCGATAACCTCCCGCCAGGTGCAGCCATGAAAGCCTCCCCGAAAACCGCCCGCCTTGCCGCCGCCACCGTGAACGACCCTCGCTGGGCCGCCGTGCTCGCGCACGATGCTCGCGCCGATGGCACGTTCTTCTATTCGGTACGCAGTACCGGCGTGTACTGCCGGCCATCCTGCAGCGCCCGCGCGGCGCGTCCGGAAAACGTCGCCTTCCACGCCAGCGCCGCCGAGGCGGAGCGTGCGGGATTCCGGCCATGCCGACGCTGCCGGCCGGATCAGGCGTCGTTGCCGGAACAGCACGCGGCACGGGTCACCGCGGCCTGCCGCACGATCGAGCAGGCCGACACGGCGCCATCGCTGGAGCAGCTGGCGCAGCAGGCGGGCCTCAGCCCGTTCCATTTCCATCGGGTGTTCAAGCGCCTGACCGGGGTCACCCCCAAGCAGTACGCCAGCGCCCATCGCGCCGGCCGCGTGCGCAGCGAACTGGCTCGCGGCGGCAGCGTGACCGAGGCGATCTTCGATGCCGGATACAACGCCAGCAGCCGCTTCTACGAGAAGTCCAACGGGCTGCTGGGAATGACCCCGTCCAGCTATCGCGCCGGCGGCATCGACAACGACATCCATTTCGCGATCGGCGAATGTTCGCTGGGCGCGATCCTGGTCGCGCAAAGCAAACGCGGCGTCTGCGCGATCCTGTTCGGCGACAATCCGGACGCGCTGGCGCGCGAGCTGCAGGATCGTTTTCCGCGGGCCAACCTGATCGGCGGCGATCCGGCCTATGAACGGCTGGTCGCCACCGTGGTGGGCTTTGTCGAGGCGCCGGCGCTGGGCCTGGCGCTGCCGCTGGATGTGCGCGGAACGGCCTTTCAGCAGCGCGTGTGGCAGGCGCTGCGCGAGATTCCGGCAGGCACCACCGCAAGCTATGCCGAGATCGCGCGGCGAATCGGTTCGCCCACGGCGGCGCGTGCGGTCGCCGGCGCCTGCGCGGCGAACATGCTGGCGGTGGCAATCCCCTGCCATCGGGTCGTGCGCCATGACGGCGGGCTGTCCGGCTACCGCTGGGGCGTGCAACGCAAGCGGGCCCTGCTGGAACGTGAGGCGCAGGCATGAATGCGCAGCTGCGTGATGCCTCCATCACCATCGCGGATGCCCATGGTGCGCGATTGCAGCAGTTCGACTGGATCGGCGTCGCCAGCAATCTCGATGCGCAGGGCTGGGCGGTACTGGAGGGTGTGCTGTCGCCGCCGGAATGTCGCGCGCTGGCCTCCCTGTATGCGAACGACGCGGCGTTCCGCAGCCGCGTGGTGATGGCGCGACACGGCTTCGGGCGGGGCGAATACCGCTACTTCAGCTACCCCCTGCCCGCTCCGGTGGCCAGCCTGCGCGGCGCGGCCTATCCGCTGCTGGCGCCGCTGGCGAACCGCTGGAATGCGGCGATGGGCATTGACGTGCGCTACCCCGCCACCCATGCGGAATTTCTGGCCCGCTGCCATGCCGCCGGCCAGTCGCGGCCGACTCCGCTGCTGTTGCAGTACGCCGCCGGCGACTACAACTGCCTGCACCAGGATCTGTATGGCGAGCAGGTGTTTCCCCTGCAGCTGGCGATCCTGCTGTCCGAGCCCGGCCGCGATTTCAGCGGCGGCGAGTTCGTGCTGACCGAACAGCGGCCACGCATGCAGTCGCGTCCGCAGGTGGTGCCGCTGCGCCAGGGCGACGCGGTGGTGTTTGCCGTAAATCAGCGGCCGGTGTCGGGAACCCGCGGCATCTTCCGGGTGACGCTGCGCCATGGCGTCAGCCGTGTACACGCCGGCCAGCGCCACACGCTCGGCGTTATCTTTCACGACGCCACATGATCAGCGGCGACCTGTTCCCCGCCTCGACCGGCCACGCCGTGCAGGACGAGCCGCTGTGCGAGGGAGCGATGGTCTTGCGCGGTTTTGCCCTGGCCGAGCAGCTGCGGCTGCTGCAGGCGATCGAGACGATCGTGGCGCAGGCGCCGTTCCGTCACCTGATCACGCCGGGCGGCCGGCGCATGTCGGTAGGCATGACCAATGCCGGGCCTCTGGGCTGGGTCAGCGATCGGCGCGGCTATCGCTATGCTGCGCTCGACCCGGACAGCGGCAAGCCGTGGCCTGCGATGCCGGAAGCCTTTCTGCAACTGGCCGGGGCCGCCGCCGCGCAGGCCGGGTTTGCCGGTTTCGTGCCGGATGCCTGCCTGATCAACCGCTACCAGACAGGTAACCAGCTCACCCTGCACCAGGATCGCGACGAGCGCGACTTCGACCAGCCGATCGTCTCGGTGTCTCTGGGCGTGCCCGCGGTATTCCTGTTCGGCGGCCTGCAGCGCAGCGATCGTGCACAGCGCGTGGCGCTGGCGCACGGCGACGTGGTGGTGTGGGGAGGCCCGGCCCGGCTGCGCTATCACGGCGTGCTGCCGCTCAGGCCGGCCCAGCACCAGGCGCTGGGCCACAGCCGCATCAACCTCACGTTCCGCCGCGCCGGCTAGGCGGCGATGAGCCGGGCCGGGGGATTTGCTAGTCTGACCGGGCTTGTCATTGACGGAACCTGCATGAAATCCACCCGGGGCATCCACACCATCGACACCGGCTTTTTCCGGCCACGCTTCGATGCGGCCTATCTGATCGTCGAGAAGGGCCGCGGCGCCTTCGTCGATTGCGGCACCAACCACTCGGTTCCGCGCCTGCTCGAGGCGCTCGAGGTGGCCGGACTCGGTGTCGGCGAGGTGGACTGGCTGATTCTCACCCACGTGCACCTGGATCACGCCGGCGGCGCCGGTGAATTGATGGCGCGACTGCCGAACGCGCGGCTGGTGGTGCATCCGCGCGGTGCGCGCCACATGATCGACCCGTCGAAGTTGTGGGCCGGTGCCAGCGCGGTCTACGGCGAGGCGGTGATGGAACGGGAATATGGCCGGCTGCGCGCGGTGCCCGCCGAGCGCGTGGTCGAGGCCGGGGATGGCCACGTGGTGGATCTGGCTGGGCGACTCCTGCACTGCATCGACACCCCCGGCCACGCCCGACATCACATCGCGATCCATGACCCGCTCGCCAATGTGTGTTTCACCGGCGACGTATTCGGGCTGTCCTATCGCGAGTTCGACACCAGAAAAGGCCCGTTCATCCTGCCCACGACCTCCCCGGTGCAATTCGATCCGGAAGAGCTGCATGCGTCGATCGACCGGCTGCTGGCGCTGCAACCGGTCGCGATGTACCCGACCCACTTCGGCCGGATCGAGGATGTCCACCGGCTTGGCGCCGACCTGCATGTACAGATCGACACGATGGTGTCGCTGGCGCTGGAGGCCGGCACCAACCTGGATCGGCACGCACGCCTGCTGGACGGCCTGACCGAGCTGTACGCCGCCCGCGCCCGCGCGCACGGCTGGACGGGGGGTACTGCCGCACTGGAGCAACTGCTGCACATGGACATCGAGCTGAATGCCCAGGGCCTGGAGGTCTGGCTCGATCGCACATCGGGCTGACGCCTCGCGACCGCGGCTGCGACTGTTGACCGCAACGTTGACTTGACTGCCTTCATCCTTGTTCATCTGCTCAACCGGTACCCCGAGACATGTCCGATCCCGTCACCCTGCCCAGTCAGACCTCCGTCGCAGACCACGCGGCTTCGCCGATCGCGGCCGAACCGCCACTGCAGCGGATCGCGGTGGTCGGCGGTGGCACGGCGGGCTGGATGGCGGCGCTGATGCTGGCCAACTCGGCCTGTGCAAACAGGCTTCAGGTGACCGTGATCGAATCGCCACAAGTCGGCACGATCGGCGTGGGCGAAGGCTCGACACCGTTCCTGCGCCGCTTTTTCGAGGAACTCGGCATCGAGGAGGCGGAGTGGATGCCCGCCTGCCATGCGACATACAAGAACGGCATCACCTTCGACAAGTGGTCGACCCGCCCTGGATTCGAAAGCTATTTTCATCCTTTCGCGTCGATGCTCGACAACCTGACCATGACGCAGTTCATCAACAACGTGCACGCACGCCTGAACCATGCCGATGTGCACGCCCACCCCGACCGCTTCTTCATCGCGACCCGGCTGGCGCGTGAAGGCCTGGCGCCGAAGCCGGTGCGCAGCTTTCCGTTCGACGTGTGGCATGGCTACCACTTCGACGCCACCCTGCTCGGCGCTTTCCTGCACAAGAAGGCGCTGGAGCGCGGCGTGCGCCACGTGCCGCGTCACGTGAACGAGGTGACGCAGAAGGAGAACGGCGATATCGCCTCGTTGCAGCTGGAGGGTGGCGGCACGCTGGCGGCCGACTTCTTCATCGACTGCAGCGGCTTTGCCTCGCTGCTGATCGGCAAAACCCTGAAGACACCGTTCGTGCCGTATGCGGAGAATCTGTTCAACGACGCAGCAGTTGCGCTGGCCACGCCGCTGGATGGGCCGATCATGTCGCAGACCATCTCCACCGCGCTGAGGCACGGCTGGGCCTGGAAGATTCCGCTGACCAACCGCTATGGCAACGGCTACGTTTACAGCACCGCGTACTGTTCAGCCGACCACGCCGAAACCGAACTGCGCACCCACCTGGGTGCGCTGGACGCCGATGTGCCCGCACGCCACCTGAAGATGCGCGTCGGCCGCGTCACCGAGAGCTGGAACCGCAACTGCCTTGCGGTGGGTCTGTCGCAGGGCTTCATCGAGCCGCTGGAGGCCACCACCCTGCTGTTTGTGCAACGAACCTTGAACATGTTCGTCGCGACGCTTGAAAAGGGTGATTTGAGCACGCAAGCACGGGCGAACTTCAACCAGACCGTCAACGCCCAGTTCGAAGGCACCCGCGATTACATCGTCACCCACTACAAGACCAACACGCGAACCGACACCGACTACTGGCGTGCCAATGCCGCCAATACCCACCTGTCCAACCCGCTGAAGCAGCTGCTGGCCACCTGGTTGTCGAGCAGGCCGATCATCCCGGGGCTGCAGAAAGGCCTGTTCGGCCAGGGCTATCCGACCCTGTCGTGGTACAGCCTGCTCGCCGGCATGGGCCTGTTCCCGGATCCTCGGGACATGCGCCCGCCCACGCCCGAGGAGGCGCAGCACGACCTCCGCCAGATCGACAACCTGCTTGAGCGCAGCGCGATGAATTACCCCGACCAGCGCGATCTGCTGCAGCGAATTCCGCTCAAGTCGAGCGAGCCTTCGCTACAGGTCTATCTGTGGTAGGCCACCACTGGCACGGCGAGTGAGGCTGGCCTTTCCAGCCCGCAGGCTCAGCCCAGCCGCGTGCCGTTCGGTACCGGTCGCTCCAGCGCGGTGAGCACCACGCCTTCGTCGGTGGGAAAGCCGGTGAGCAGAAACTGCGAGCGGAATGGTCCGATCTGCTTTTCGGGAAAGTTGATCACGCCAACCACCTGCCGTTCGAGCAGATCCTCGGCGCGGTAAAGCGCGGCGATCTGCGCGCTGGTCTTTTTTTCACCATACGGACCGAAGTCCACCCATACCTTCCACGCCGGCTTGCGTGCTTCGGGGAATGGCTCGACCCGGGTGACGGTACCGGCCACGATCAGCACCTTCTGGAAATCGGTCCAGCTGATATCCCCGGGGATCGGTTCACTCATCCTTCCAGCCTCGCTTTCATCCAGTCCTGAGCCTGTTGCCACCAATACGTGCCTTGAGCCGCCAGATAGCCGAATGGCCGATGAGTGCTGTCCAGGCCGTACCCGGCGAACTGCTTCCAGCTGTCGTCGCCGCTGGCGATCGCCGCGGCAAGCAGTTCACCAGCGACACAGGTCGGTGCCAGACCGTGGCCGCCGAAAGCCTGGGCCCACCACAGACCATCGTCGCCACCGCCGATCTGCGGCATCTGGTGACGCGCGTAGCTCATCAGCCCCGACCACGCGTAGTCGACCTTGACGCCGCGCAACTGCGGAAACACCCGCAACAAATCCCTGGTCAGCAGTCGCTGCACCGCCTGCGGTGAGCGATTGCGGATCGAGATGCGTCCACCCCACAGCAGCCGGGTATCCGGCAGTGCACGGTAGTAGTCGAAAGCGAAGCGGCTGTCGTAGATTGCCGCGCGCGTATGCAGGCAGTCGTCCATCCGCGAACCCAGCGGTTCGGTCACCATCACATAGGTGGCGATCGGCAAGATGGCGCGGTCGATGGGCTTCTGCAGGCCGGCCAGGTAGCCACCGCAGGCGAGCACCAGCTGATCGACCAACAACTCACCCTGCCCGGTGCTCAGGCGCCATTGCATGCCTTCGCGCACAATCCGGCGAACCGCGCTCTGTTCGTGAATGCGGACTCCCTGCGCAGTCGCCGCCGCGGCCAGGCCAATGGCGTAATTCAGCGGATGCAAGTGCAGCGCGTCGCGCTCGAAAAGACCGTCGTGATAGCGCTCGCTGCGAATGCAGTCACGCAACTCCTCCTCGCGCAGCCATTGCCAATGCACACCGTAGCGCTCGGCGAGCAGTTGCTGGCGCTGCCGCAACACGGCCGGATCGCGAAACCAGTTGGCCCAGATCACGCCCTCATCGACGAGATCACAGTCGATCGCGTAGTCCGCCACGCGCCCGCGGATGCGAGCGACTGCGGCGGTGGTAAGACTGAACAGGGCCCTGGCACGCTCGCCGCCACGCTGGTCGAGCAAGGCCTGCTCACCCAGCGAATACCCGGCAAACACGAAACCACCGTTGCGACCGGAGGCGCCGAACCCGATTTGTTCGCGCTCCAGCAGTACCACGTCACGCACACCGCGCTCGGCCAGGCCAAGCACCGTGTTGAGGCCGGCAAAACCACCACCGATAACGGCCACCCGTGCCTGCCCACTGCCCTGCAGCGGCGCATGCGCCGCGTAGGGCATC
>JAJXYE010000289.1 GCA_021780735.1 Pseudomonadota bacterium
CGGAAAAGCCAGCAGTTCGGGCAGCTTCGCCGCGTCGCGGATATCGGCCAGCAGGTTCGCCGTGGCGGCGACACGCATGGTGTTGAGCCGCGCCAGCGGGGCTTGCTCGATCAGCGTATAGCCACCCATGTCGATGCGCTCAACCACCTTGGCTGCTCTCGTCGACTATCGCTTCGCGCTGGCGACGAATTTCATTGACGCATTCGCCGATCAGGTGCGGTCCGCGATAGATCAGACCCGAATAGATCTGCACCAGGGTCGCGCCGGCATCGATCTTCTCGGCGGCGTCGCTGCCGTCCAGAATGCCGCCGACGCCGATCAGCGGAACGCGCCCCTGCAGGCGTTTGTGCATGCCGGACAGCACCGCGGTCGAACGCTCGAACAGCGGCTTGCCGGACAGACCACCGGCCTCGCCACCGTGCGGGTCGTCGGCCACGGCGGCATGGTCGATCGTGGTGTTGCTGCAGATCACCCCATCGATGCCGGTGCGCAGCAGCACCTCGGCCATCGAATCCAGTTCGGCCTCGGTCAGATCCGGCGCGATCTTCAGCAGCATCGGCTTGCGCCGGCCGGCCTGCGACCCCAGCCGCTCCTGCGCCGCACGCAGAATGGAGATGAACTTGTGCAGGGTCGCCTCTTCCTGCAGGTCGCGCAGGCCCTTCGTGTTGGGCGAAGAGATGTTCACGGTGATGTAGCTGGCGTGTTCGTACACCTTGTGCAGGCAGGTCAGATAGTCGTTGACTGCCTTTTCGTTCGGGGTGTCCTTGTTCTTGCCGATATTGATGCCGAGCACACCGTGGTAGCTGGATTGCTGCACATTGCGCACCAGCGCATCGACGCCGCCGTTGTTGAAGCCGAGCCGGTTGATGATCGCCTCGTAGCGCGGCAGACGGAACATGCGCGGCTTGTCGTTGCCCGGCTGCGCCAGCGGGGTGACGGTACCCACCTCGATGAAGCCGAAGCCCAGTGCGTCGAGTGCGTCAAGATGCTCGGCGTTCTTGTCCAGCCCGGCGGCCAGGCCGACCGGATTGGGGAAATTGATGCCGAAGGCCGTGACCGGGAGATCCGCCGGCGGCGTGGCGATCCAATGCGCGAAACCGCTGCGTTGTGCCACGCCCAGGCCATACATGGTCACGCGATGGGCGGTTTCGGGATCGAGCCGGAACAGCAGCGGACGAAGATATTCGTACATGGATCAAACCGGTTGCCCTGCAAGGATGCAGGTGTCGTCATCGAAGTTTATCGTGCCGCGCCCGACGCCATCGTCGAACGGTTCACGTGGCGGTTGCGTGTGGATCACCGGGTCATGGTGTACGACAAAGGTCGGAACGGGGAACAAAAACCGCCAGAGAGTCGCTGGCCCGGCGCCCGCGTTTCAGTGGTTGTGGCCCGTTCCACGTTCCCTGTTCCCCGATCTCAGCCATTGAGCATCTGGCCACCGTCGACGACCAGGGTCTGCCCGGTGATCCAGCCAGCCCAGGGCGAGGCCAGAAACAACGCAGCATGGGCGATTTCCTCCGGTTTGCCGAAGCGACCGAATGGAATCTTGCCGAGCACGGCGGCATAACGTGCCGGGTCTTCCTGCCGGCAGCGATCCCACAGCCCATCGGCGAATTCGATCGAGCCGGGCGCGATGGCATTGACACGAATGCGCTGCGCCGCCAGCGCCTGCGCCTGCGACATGGTGTAGTGACTCAGCGCCGCCTTCATCGCCGCATACGACGGCCCGCCCGGACGCGGCCGCAAGGCGGCAATCGAGCTGGTGTGCAGGATGCTGCCGTGACTCGACCTGGCCAGGTGCGGCAAGGCCGCGCGCGAGGCGCGCACCGCCGCCATCAGGTCGACGTTGAAATCGGCCAGCCAGGCTTCATCGTCGTCGCCAAAACCATAGCCGCTGGCATTGTTGACCAGCACGTCGATGCCGCCCAGCGCGCTGGCCGCGTCCGCCACCCAGGCGGCAATCGCTGCCGGATCGGCCAGATCGCAGCGTTGCGCATGCGCCGCCACATCGTGCGCCACGATGTCCTGGCGGGTCTGCTCCAGCGCTGTCTCGCCGCGGGCACAGATCGAGACCGTCGCGCCGGCTTCGGCGAAGCCCAGCGCGATGCTGCGCCCGATGCCACGGCTGGCGCCGGCCACCAGTACGCGGTAGCCGCGAAAATCGAGGGGGATGGCAGAGCGCTCTGCAAGCATCGACTGCTCCTCAACGCCAGTGCGAAAGGGCTACACCGAAAATCACGGCGGCGATCACCATCAGCAGCACCAGCAGGCACAGGGCCAGTTGCACATAGCCGAGAACCAGCCCGGCGACGGCCAGGCCATCGCCTTCCGGGCGGCGATCCACGCTGGTGTTGCGAATTTCAGCGCGCGCCAGATGACCGCAGACGATCGCCACGATCGCGCCCACGAAGGGCAGCACGCACCAGGCGAGAATACCGAAGACAAGGCTCGTCACGGCCAGCGAACTGGTCGGGACGGCGGGTCCAACGGACGCTTGATCGCTCATCGGATCGCTCACTCATCGAAGGAGACTGGGTCCGGACAACGGAGTAACACGACGCAAATCATCGAGCCGAGGTCACGAGCGGCGAACCGCCCGTGCCCACTCGATGAGTCAGAACTCGAACTTGATGCCCTGGGCCAGCGGCAGCGAATCGGAGTAGTTGATGGTATTGGTCTGGCGGCGCATGTAGACCTTCCACGCATCCGAACCGGACTCGCGACCGCCACCGGTCTCCTTCTCGCCGCCGAAGGCGCCACCAATCTCGGCGCCGGAGGTACCGATGTTGACGTTGGCGATGCCGCAATCCGAACCGGCAGCCGACAGATACTTCTCGGCCGACTTCATGCTCTCGGTGAACAGCGACGACGACAGGCCCTGCGGCACGCCGTTCTGCAGCTCGATCGCCTCGTCCAGCGTCTTGAACTTCATCACGTAGAGGATCGGCGCGAACGTCTCCGATTGCACCACCTCGTCCGAATTCTTGAGGCCGGTGATGATGGTCGGCAAGACGAAGTTGCCCGCGCGCTCGGTCAGCGCAGCGCCGCCGGTGGCGACCGTGCCGCCGGCGGCCTTGGCCTTCTCGATCGCCGACAGATAACCCTGCACCGCGTCCTGGCTGTTGAGCGGGCCCATCAGCGTGGTCGACAGGTTCGGATCACCGATCTTGCCCTCGACCTGCTTGTAGGCCTTGACCAGGGTGTCGAGCACGCTGTCGTAGATCGACTCGTGCACGAACAGGCGACGGGTCGAGGTGCAGCGCTGGCCGGCGGTGCCGACCGAACCGAACACGATGCCGGGGATGGCCAGCTTCAGGTCGGCCGACTCGTCCAGGATGATCGCGTTGTTGCCACCCAGCTCCAGCAGCGAACGCCCCAGGCGCTGCGCCACGCGCTCGCCGACCATGCGGCCGACCTTGGTCGAACCGGTGAAGCTGATCAGATGCACGCGCTTGTCATCGACGAAATTCTGCGCCAGCTCGCTGCCGGCATCATTGAACAGGAAGAACAGATCCGGATAACCACCGTCCTTCAGCGCGTCGTTGCAGATCTTCATCGTCGCGATCGCGGTCAGCGGGGTCTTCGGCGACGGCTTCCAGATGCAGATGTCACCGCAGGCGGCGGCCAGCATCGCGTTCCAGGCCCACACCGCGACCGGGAAGTTGAACGCGCTGATGATGCCGACGATGCCCAGCGGGTGGTACTGCTCGTACATGCGATGGCCGGGGCGCTCCGAATGCATGGTGTAGCCGTGCAGCATGCGGCTCTGGCCCACGGCGAAGTCGGCGATGTCGATCATCTCCTGCACTTCGCCGTCGCCCTCGGGCTTGATCTTGCCCATCTCCAGCGACACCAGCGAACCGAGCGCGTCCTTGTGCTTGCGCAGCGCTTCGCCGCACAGGCGCACGGCTTCACCGCGCAGCGGCGCCGGCGTGGTGCGCCAGACCTTGAATGCTTCCTGGGCGCGCTTGAGGATGACTTCGTAGTCGGCCGCGCTGGACGCATGCACCGTGGCGATCACCTCGCCGGTCGCCGGGTTCACCGGCTGCAGTACGCCGGCATCGGTGGTCCTGGACCACTCGCCCTTGCCGAGGTAGCCACCGGAATGTTCGTTGCCGATACCGAGCGACTTGAGGATTGCATGGGACATACGTGACTCCTGAAACTGGATGGCACCCGCCGGTACCGTGAATTGAAAGCGTCAGCCCGTCATTGTAGCAGGCCGCCCGCAGCGTCGACGCCATGCACAGGCGCCATCGGCATTCGCAAACCGCCCCTTTGTTGCTAACCTCTTTGCGGTCAAACACCACCCTCCACCCCGTGCAACACCGCGTCACGATGTCAGCGCGTGGCGGACGGGCCGGATTTTCATGGAATACACGCATGAACAGCGCTGCCCTGAAGTTCACGTGCAACATCTGCGATGCGGTCAACAGCGCGGCGCTGGATCAACTCCGGCGCGAGGAACCCTCTTGTACGAATTGCGGGTCGACCGTGCGCATGCGCTCGATCATCCAGATCCTCACCACCGAACTTTTCGGGCAGAGCCTCAGTATCTCCGAGATCGCGCCGGAGCGGCCGGACATCAAGGGCATCGGCATGAGCTGCTGGGACGGTTACGCGAGCCGCCTGGCGCACCGCGTGGCATTCCGCAACACCTACTACCACCAGGAGCCACGCCTGGACATCACCGATATTCCCGACGAGATGGTCGGCACGCTCGATTTCATCACCTCTACCGACGTGTTCGAGCACGTCGCTCCCCCGGTATCCGTGGCATTCGACAATGCCCGACGTCTGCTCAAGCCCGATGGCGTCTTTGTATTTTCGGTGCCCTATCAGATACTGCCATGGCGGCAACGCGAGACCACCGAGCATTTCCCCAACCTGCACGATTTCCGCATCGAAGGTTCGGGCGAGCAGCGCGTGCTCACCAACATTACCCGCGACGGCGCCATCGAGCGTTTCGACCAGCTGATTTTTCACGGTGGCGAGGGATCGACACTGGAAATGCGCATGTTTTCTCGCACATCGCTGTTGCGGGAGTTGAAGCACGCCGGTTTCAACCAGATCAGCATCTACGGCAAGCCGCTGCTCAAGCACGGCATCTACTGGCCCAACCCGGCTTCGGTGCCGCTGGCAGCGCGTGCGGTTCCGGGCCGTATCTTTGCCCGCGTTCGCGAGCGCTGAGGTTTGCGTCGCACGGCAATCATGCGAAAATGCCCCGCATCACTACGGCAAGGGCGCAGTTCGCCCCCACCTCATGCCCTCGTAGCTCAGTTGGATAGAGCGGTCCCCTCCTAAGGGACAGGTCGTACGTTCGAATCGTATCGGGGGCACCAATAGCGGCACGCACAGGGGTCGGCCATGCCGGCCCTTGTGCTTTTCCGCGCACGGCCAGGCTCAGGAACTGCACGACAGCATCGAACAGCCAGCCTTGTGCCGCGCCCAGTCCGGACGCTTCTGCGCGAATGCGTCGCGACCGGGCTGATCGTCGTAAGGATGGCGCAGCACCTCGAGCAACTGGTGGATGCCGGACGGATCGCCCGCGGCCGCCTGATCGATCGCCAGCTGCGCCAGATAGTTGCGCAATACATAGCGCGGGTTGGCTGCCCGCATGCGCGCGTGCCGCTTTTCGGCCGTCAGCGGATCGTCGACCAGCCTGGCGGCATAGCGCGCCAGCCAGTCGGCGAGTACCGGTTCGGCCTGGCGCCACTTGCTCTCGTCGTAGAACGCGTCGCGCATCGGCAGCAGCGTCGGCGCCTGCGGATCGAGCTCGGCCAGTGCGCGAAACCACAGGGTCATGTCGATTTCAGCCGACGACATCAGCGCGTGCAGCGACTGCATCAGCGCCACGTCCTCGTCACGACACGCGGCCAGACCGAGCTTGCCGGCGATGTTGCCGCGATCGGCCGCGGCGTAGGCCTGCGCGTAGCGATCCAGCCCGGCCTGCAACGGCGCGACATCGCCGAACAGCGGCGCCAGCGCGCCAGCCAGCCGGCTCAGGTTCCACCACGCCACGTCCGGCTGCTGGCCGTAGCGATAGCGACGGCGCTGCGCGTCGGTGGTGTTCGGCGTCCAGTCCAGATCGAAGTTGTCGATCCAGCCATACGGGCCGTAGTCGATGGTCAGGCCGAGGATCGACATGTTGTCGGTGTTCATCACGCCATGCACGAAACCGACCCGCATCCAGTGCGCGACCATCGTCGCGGTACGCTCGCACACCTGGCCGAACCACGCCGCGTACAGCGCCTCGCCGTGCCCTTCGAGTTCGGGAAAATCGCGGCGGATGGTGAACTCGACCAGTTGCCGCAGCAAGGCCGTATCGCCACGCGAGGCGGGCAACTCGAAGTTGCCGAAACGGATGAACGACGGCGCCACGCGGCAGACGATCGCTCCGGGCTCCGGCGCCGCATGACCGTCGTAGAACATGTCGCGCAGCACCGGCTCGCCGCTTTCGACCAGGCTCAGCGCCCGGGTGGTCGGTACGCCCAGATGATGCATCGCCTCGCTGCACAGAAATTCACGCACCGACGAACGCAGTACCGCCCGGCCATCCGCACTGCGCGAGTACGGTGTCGGCCCGGCACCCTTGAGCTGCAGCTCCCAGCGCTCGCCGGCGGCGTTGATCACCTCGCCCAGCGAGATTGCCCTGCCGTCGCCGAGCTGCCCGGCCCATTGCCCGAACTGATGGCCGCCGTAGTTGGCGGCAAACGGCTGCATGCCCTCGATCAGGACATTGCCACCGAACAGCTGCGCAAACTCCGGCGCAGTCACCTCGGCTCCAGTGAAACCCAGCTTCTGCGCCATCTCGGCCGAGTGCGCCAGCAGGCGCGGCGCCGCCACCGGATCGGGATCGACCCGCGAGTACAGCGCACCCTCGACCTGGCGCGGGCCCGGCTCGCATCGCGGGTCGCCGGGCAGGTCACGCACGAAGGCGTTGTCGAAATGCAGCTTGAACATGGCAAACAGTCAACCCGGTGAACACACCCCCTATATCCGGCCATCCGGGTTGGCATGCAAGTCCATGGCGCTGCCCGCGCCGGCAGGGTCGGCTAGCGCGCCACGACGGGCTCGCTTCCCTTCGGCCGATAGATGCCTTTCAGCCGCCGGTACACGGTCAGCACGGCAGTGCCATAGTCCCTGGCCAGGGCCGGCGTGTGACTGTGGTAGTAGCCCACGCCAAGCACGCGGTCCCGGGTCTGCCGCATGCCCTTGCGCAGGATCTTCGCCGCCACGGTGATATTGGTGCGCGGGTTGAGCAGGGTGAGCGGATCGCGCACGGCGTCCCGGTGCATCGGGTAGTAGACCTGCATGATGCCGACGTCCTGCACGTCGGATCCGAACTGGCTGGCCGCCGCCATCTGCAACTGGACATGCTGACGGCTGCCACGCACCAGATGATCGTCGACGCGAAACAGCCAGGGCGTGGGGGCAATCCTGCCATCGGGATACAGTGCCTTCGATTCGACCAGGGCGACGCTGTAAAGCAGCAGCGGGTCGATACCGGACGACTTGCCGATCTGCGCCCACAGACTGTGCCGCGAGGTGATGTCCAGATCGGGCTCGGCGATCCGCATCATCAGATCCATGGTGCTGGCATCCGAGACGAAAGCGCCGGCGTGCTTTGCCGCCGGCAGATCCGCGGGGCGATCCGCTGCCACGGCAACCGCGGAACGACGGGTGGCGGGCCGGGCGGCAACGATTGCGGCCGCCGGCACAGGCCGCACGGTGGCAAGCGGGCGAACGGATCCCGTGACCGGCACAGCAGCCGCTTGCATGGCCGGGAACCGATAGCGCAGACCCCATCCGATCGACACGGCAGCAACCGCCAGACCACCGCACAGCCAAGCCAACACCACGACGCGGCGCGGCAGCTGCGACCCGCGCGCCCTGGCCAACCAGGCAAACCTCGCCGCATGGGCAAGGCGCGCCTGCGCGAGGTGACGCAGAGCGGCCATCCCTGCCAAGCATCGTCGCCGCAACTCGTCAGACAGCGGCTCGACCAGTTCGCGCATCGCAGGTTGCCACCATGCCGGCGCAGGTGTCTGCGCCGGCAACGCGTTCGCACGGCTCCAACTGGCCGGCGCGGGGATCAGGCCGGATCCGCCGGGAGCGTGAGGGCGCAATGCCTGGTGGGCGGATTTCCAGCGCACCGGTGGCGGCAGGTTGATGCGACCGGGACGCTGATGAGCTGCTGTCTCCGGGCTGCGTTGCGCACCCGGCGACGCGCTCGACGGCAGGCCGGGGTTTGCCCCGGCCTGCGGGCGCCGATGATGGCTTCGAGCTGGCGTGAGGTATCCCGCACTCGCCGCGGCGCTGCCGGCATGGTTCGGCAGATGCACATCCCACGCGGCGAAGGGCGAAGGCATGGGATGCGGGTTGGGCCTGCCCCGCAGGGAGCCCAGTCGATTCGCCGCTGGCGCCGCGCACGCGCCCGTCGCCTGCCATGCAGGCGCAGCCGTCACTGCGTCAGCATCAGCGTCATCCGCAATGCTGGGAATGCTCGGACGCAAGGCATCCGTTTTCCCGCCGATCGAACCATCCACGCATGAATCCTTGTCAGGCCACACGGCCCTCTCTGCCGGCCTGGTCTGCAGACCGGCCGGCAGCCTGGCGATATACCCGCCACGGCGATGCCTGCCGCGGCGGGGCGTCATTAAAGCAGCTTCGAGGCGCAGTTGGTTGCGCCAGGAGATCGCGGCGGCCCGGACTGCCCCGATTTCCCGGGTATGAACACAAGCAAATCCCATGCCTGTGGCGCTGGCCGGAAGCCGCTGGATGGCGCAAAAATGCACGCGACCTGGCCGATGGTGCCGGCAATGACCACCACCAACGCTATAGTCGCTGGCGCAGCCACACCGGAACCCGCATGAACTCCCTTCCCGAAAACCCGCTCAATGCCGACGCCGTGCCGGCGGATGCGCCCTACCTCGCCGCAACCACACGTTGGCTGGAACGGGCAGTGATCGGCCTGAACCTGTGTCCGTTCGCGCGCGCGCCGCATGTGCAGGGCAAGCTGCGCATGCATGTGAGCCAGGCGCGCGACAGCGATGCCCTGCTCGACGACCTGTGCGGGGAGTTGCAGTCGCTCAACGCGCTGAGTCCGCACGAATGCGAGACCGGCCTGCTGATCCATCCGTTCGTGCTGAACGACTTCCTCGACTACAACGACTTCCTCGACGTGGCGGACGCGGCGGTGCAGACCCTCGGCCTGGAAGGCGAATGGCAGGTGGCCAGCTTCCACCCGCACTACCAGTTCGCCGACAGCGCGGCGGATGCGATCGAGAACTTCAGCAATCGATCACCCTACCCCACCCTGCATCTGCTGCGCGAATCGAGCGTCGAGCGGGCCATGCAACAGATGAGCGACACCGACGCCATCTACCGGCGCAATATCGAGACGCTGCAACGGCTGGGCCACGACGGTTGGCAGGCGCTGTGGCGCGACGAGACCGACTGAACCGGCGCGCCCAACAAAGCATTCAGGCCGATGCTGTCATGCTGGCGCGTGATCAACGTCCCCGACCCCTACAAACACAGCATCGATCCCGCCGTGCAATGCACGACCTGCGAAGCCGTCTGCTGCCGTCTCACCGTGGTACTGATGCCCGAGGATCGTGTGCCGGCCTGGCTGGTCGACCATGACGAGCAAGGCCTGGAAATCCTGGCCAAGGGCGAGGACGGCTGGTGCGCCGCGGTGAATCCCAACACCTCCGCCTGCACCATCTACGAAGACCGCCCCGGCATCTGCCGCAAGTACGCGATGGGCAGCCCGAGCTGCCGCGACGAGCGGCACAAATGGTTCGGCGCCAGCATTCCCACCGCGGTGCACATGCTGTAAGCCCACCCCCTCGAAGACCCGTAGGAGCGCACCCTGTGCGCGATTGCTCTTCGTCATGCCATGCAAGAGCAATCGCGCACAGGATGCGCTTCTACGCGAAGATCAACGCCACTTCGCCGGCATCGAGCGCCCGCCATTCACCCAGCGGCAATTCGCCCAGGGTCAACTGGCCGACCGAAATGCGCTGCAGGCTTTCGACGTGATTGCCGGCGGCGGCAAACATCCGGCGCACCTGGTGGTAACGGCCCTCGGTCACGCTGAGGCGGGCATGGCGTGGCCCCAGCACCTCCAGTGCCGCCGGAGCCAGCGGCTCCTTTTCGGTTTCCAGCATCAGCGTGCCGCTGGCGAACAATTCACCTTCGTCACCGCGCAGATCCTGTGCCAGGGTGGCCTCGTACACCTTGCTCACCTGCGCCTTCGGCGAAATGATCCTGTGCAGCAACGCACCGTCATCGGTGAACAACAGCAACCCGGTGGTGTCCCGGTCGAGCCGGCCCA
>JAJXYE010000122.1 GCA_021780735.1 Pseudomonadota bacterium
CTGGATCATCGCCGGCCCCAACGGCGCGGGCAAAACCACCTTCGCGCTGGAATACCTGCCGCAGGTGGCGGGTGTCGCGCATTTCATCAATGCCGACCTGATCGCCGCCGGGCTGTCGCCGCTCGCACCGGAACGCGAGCTGCTGGCCGCCAGCCGCATCTTTCGGCACGAGTTGGAAGCGCGCATCGCGGCGCGGGAGAGTTTTGCCTTCGAGACCACCCTGGCCGGACGCGGTTATCTGCGCCTGGTGGAGCGCCTGCGCGGCGACGGCTGGCGCGTGGAGCTGATCTATCTCGCCCTGCCCAGCGCGGAAATGTCGCGGCTGCGCGTGGCCGAGCGTGTGGCGCATGGCGGCCACGACATTCCTCTGGCCGATATCGAGCGTCGCTTTCCGCGCAGCCTGCGCCATCTGCTGGACGCGTTCGGCCAGCGCGTGGATCGTTGCACCTGCTTCATGAACGACGGTGACAGCCCGGTGCTGGTATTCGAGCAGCAGGGCGACCGGCGCAACGTGGTCCACGAAGGCTACTATCAACGCTTGCTGGAGGAGGCAAGGCCATGAACACGAACCACGAGGCGGCACCCTCCGCCGATGGCCGGCGCATGCTGGAAAGCCTGCGACAGGCCGTCGGCAAGGCGCTGGAGCGCAAGCGCCGACTGGGCCAGTACGCCGTGGTGTGGCGGCACGGCAAGCCCTCGGTGATCAACGCCGATGCATCACGCGTGGCGGAAGAGGCTGCGCCCTGGCAGACAGGGCGCTGAGGTGAAGTCGACTTCCGAAGCCGCGTTCGAAACCGCCATCGAAGCGGTGTTGCTGGGTGATGGCTATGCGCGGGTCGATGCCAAGGGCTTCGACCGCGAGCGCGCGATCTTCCCCGGCGAGACGCTTGCCTTCATCCAGGCCACGCAGGCCAAGCTGTGGGACAAGCTCGAGGCGCTGCACGAGGAGCAGACCGGCGCGCGCGTGCTGGAGGCGCTGTGCAAGTGGCTGGATACCTACGGCACACTGGACACGCTGCGCCACGGCTTCAAGTGTTTTGGCAAGACGCTGCGGATCGCGTTCTTTCGCCCGGCGCACGGACTGAATCCCGAGCTGGAAGCACGCTACCAGGCCAATCGCCTCGGGCTGACCCGGCAACTGCATTTCAGCCCGCGCTCGGAACAGTCGCTGGATGTGGTGCTGTCGGTCAACGGCATCCCGGTGGTGACGCTGGAGCTGAAGAACCCGCTCAGCGGCCAGACCGCCGCCAATGCGATCCACCAGTACCGCCACGACCGCGACCCGCGCGAACCGATCTTTGCTTTCAGCAAGCGCGCACTGGTGCATTTCGCGGTGGACACCGAAGAGGCGCACATGACCACGCGCCTGGCGGGATCGTCGACGACGTTCCTGCCCTTCAACCGGGGCCTGGACGGCGGCGCCGGCAACCCGCCTGATCGCGACGGCAGGAACTACAAGACGGCCTACCTGTGGGAAGAGGTGCTGCAGCGCGACAGCCTGCTCGATCTGCTGGCGCGCTTTCTGCACCTCGACGTGCAGGAGAAGATGGCCGAGGACGGCAGGAAGGTGCGCAGGGAAAGCCTGATCTTTCCGCGCTATCACCAGTTGCAGGCCGTGCGCCGGATGGTGGCGGCCGCTGCCAGCGAGGGCGTGGGTCATAACTACCTCATCGAACACTCGGCCGGCAGCGGCAAGAGCAATACCATCGCGTGGCTGGCGCACCGCCTGTCCAGCCTGCACAACGCGCGCGACGAGCGCCTGTTCGACAGCGTCGTGGTCATCACCGACCGCGTGGTACTGGATCGGCAGTTGCAGGACACGATCTACCAGTTCGATCACCGTCAGGGCGTGGTGCAGAAGATCGACGAGGACTCGCGCCAGCTCGCCGAGGCGCTCGAATCGGGTGTGCCGATCATCATCACCACGCTGCAGAAGTTTCCGTTCGTGTCTGGGCAGTTGGCCAAGCTGAGCGAGGAGCGCGGCGGCCCCTCTCGGGCGTCCTGCCCTCCGGGGCATAAGCCCGTCCCTGGGCAAAACGGCAGTAAGAGCCATCTGCCCACGCGCAAGTACGCGGTGATCATCGACGAGGCGCACAGCTCGCAGTCGGGCGAGACGGCGACCGAGCTCAAGGGCGTGCTGGGCGGCGCCGAGTTGCGCAAGAAAGCGCTGGAGATGGCCAAGGAGGAAGGTGAAGTCGATCTGGAGCGCCTGTTCCGTTCCATGGCCAAGCGCGGCCATCAGCCGAACATGAGTTTCTTCGCCTTCACCGCCACGCCCAAGCACAAGACGCTGGCGATCTTTGGCCGCAACGGCGAACCCTTCCACCGCTACACCATGCGCCAGGCCATCGAGGAACACTTCATCGAGGACGTGCTGAAAAATTACGTCAGTTACAAGACCTACTACAGGCTGATCAAGAAGGCCGAGGACGATCCGAACGTCGAGCGCAAGAAAGCCGCCAAGGCGCTGGCCCGCTTCATGCGTCTGCACCCGCACAACATCGGCCAGAAGAC
>JAJXYE010000342.1 GCA_021780735.1 Pseudomonadota bacterium
GCGATGTCCTTGATCTCGATACGGTTGACCTTGACCCCCCACGGATGGGTAGCCTCGTCCACCACGCGCAGCAGGCGGGCGTTGATCTCGTCGCGCTTGCTCAGGCTTTCGTCCAGATCCATCGAGCCCAGCACGGTACGGATATTGGTCATCACCAGGGCCAGCGAGGCCTGCTCAAGGTTGGATACTTCATAGGCCGCCTTGGACGCATCGAGTACCTGATAGAACACCACGCCGTCCACCCGCACCACCGCGTTGTCCTTGGTGATCACGTCCTGGCTGGGCACATCCAGCACCTGCTCCATCATGTTGATCTTGCGACCGATCGCCTGGTAGACCGGAATCAGGAAATGCAAGCCGGGATTCAAGGTGCTGGTGTACTTGCCGAACGTCTCCACCGTCCACTCGAAACCCTGCGGCACGATGCGCACCAGCTTGACGATGGCCACCACGACCAGGAAAACGACGACCAGCGCCAACAACTGTCCGATACCCATGAAGCTCTCCCCCATATGAGTCAGGCCACGAGTATAGGCGAGTGGGGCGGTGTCGCTAGTGACACCCGGCGACCGGGTGCCGCGGCACCGGCTAGCGCGAGCCGGCGTGCGGCAACAGCAGGCTCACCCGCAGACCGCCGCCCTCGCGATTGGCCAGCAACACGCGGCCGCCGTGCGCCTCGGTGATCTCGCGTGCCAGCGCCAGACCCAGGCCGGTGCCGGAACGCTTGGTCGAATAGAACGGCAGCAAGGCCTGGGAAAGCACCGCATCGCTCATGCCCGGCCCGCGGTCGGCGACCTCGATGCGCAGTTCAAGGGCGCTGTCCACGATCGACAGGGTGACCTCGCCGGCCTCGCCTCCGGCCTCGTGCGCGTTCTTGATCAGGTTGATCAGAACCTGCTCGATCTGGGCCGGATCGAAACGCCCGGCCCGCTCCGGCACGGGCGTGGCCAGCGCATAGCGACAGTGCAGCGACAGACCATCCAGGAACGCCGCCCAGGGCACGGCCACCGGCTGCGGCGTGGGCAGCTTGGCGAAACTGGCGTAGCCGGCGATGAAACCGTGCAGGTGACGGGCACGCTCGCCGATGGTGGCGAATACGTTGGGCAGACGATCCACGTCGCCGCGCCGCGCCAGTTCCGCACCGGAATGGGCCAGCGAGGAAATCGGTGCCAGCGAATTGTTCAACTCGTGGCTGATCACCCGAATCACCCGCTTCCAGGTCGCCACTTCCTGCCGCGACAACTCACGCGTCATGCGCCGGAACGACTGCAGCCGATGCGGCCGGCCCTGCAAGCGGAACGCGCGTTGCGACAGATGGAAGGTTTCCTCGCTGCCGTCCATCTCCACGCTGAGCAGGGCATCTTCGCCACTTTCAACTGCCTGCCGCAGCACTTCCGGCGCGTCGGCCAGCAGCTCGGCAAAATTCAGCCCGATCAGACTGCGACCCTCATTGAACAGACGCCGTGAGGCGATATTGGCGTAGGCAACACGCCCACTCGCATCGGTCAGCACCAGCGCCACCGGGGTATTCTGAACCACGGTGTCGAGCAGCAGTTCGCGTTGCACCAGGTGCTGGCGCTGCTCGCGCAAGGTCTGCCCCAGCGCGTTGTGCATGCGGATCAGCTCGCCCAGTTCATCGCGCCGGCTGGCCGCGATGGAAAAACTGAAATCGCCATCGCGATAGCTCGCCACGGCACCCTCGAGGGCGCGCAGCAGGCGACTGACCGGCGCCATCGCGCGGCCGGCAAGCCAACTTGCCACCAGCAGCAACAGCACCAGGCCGATTCCCAGCGCGGTGTAGATGTCCAGATGAGGAATCGGCGGTGGCGGCGCTGGCAACGCCGACGCTTGCGGCGGAATCGTCAGTTGCGCATGCAGCCACTGCAGAAACTGCGGCAGCGGCCACTGGGTGGCGCCGGCGTGGATCAGCGCGCCGGCCGCGCCAGCGGCGAACAGCAGCAGACTGAGCCGTGCGCGCAGCGAATTCAGGCGACGCCACATCGACCGGGGCTCCACGCGCGGCGCGGTTCACTCATTGACACGCCGGATCCCGCGGCTCCATCGCGCAGTCGACCGGCGGACGCCCGTTCTGCCAGGGCCGCTGCTTGCCCATCACGGCAGCCTTGTCGTTGGCCTGGGGCGGTGGCGCGTAGGCCGGGCCACGCCGGGCCGGCTGCTTGAATTGGAACGGGCTGTGGCTGTCGCTGCCCGGCAGCTTCCGATCGGCGCGGTAGCCGGTTGAAGCAGCCGCTGCCGGCGTGCTGTCCCAGCGGTCGCTCGGTCGGGCGTGCTCCACCGGCGTGGTTTGCGCGACCGCGACGGCGGCCGAAAGTGTCGCCGAAAGAAGCAGCAGAACTCGGAAAATCATCGCGCCCATCCTCCGTTTCGATCACCCATCTTTGTACACCGGACACGGCGCCACAAGCGCACCAGATCAGCCTGATGTCGCCACTCCGTAACGTTCCATGCGCCGATACAGCGCCTGCCGCGACAGACCCAGGTTTTGCGCG
>JAJXYE010000370.1 GCA_021780735.1 Pseudomonadota bacterium
TGCGCTTCCCGTTTGGCGTGCATTGCGGCTCGTGGGTGCGCCAAGTGGCGCTGCTGCCGCAGGTCAGCCAGGTGCACGTGCTCGGCATCACCTCGGCCGATATCGGTCCAGGCCATGCGTGGGAGAACTACCTGACTCCGTTGCGCCGCGGCAAGTTGCGTTACTGGAGCATGGGCGCGGATGTCGGCTGGGCCGGACGGCTTGGGCTGGGTCACGCCTTCCGCGACTTCGACACCCCCGATGCGCTGGTCGACGCCTTCGTCCAGTTCCAGCGTGCGCAGACCCTGCCCAGCTATCTGTCCATCGACAAGGATGCCTTCGCGCCCGAAGTGGCGCATACCAACTGGGATCAGGGTCGCCTGCTGGCGTCCCACGCGCTGGCGGTGATCGACAGCCTGCGCCAGGGTCTGGTCGGCAGCGACATCAACGGCGAGGTTTCGCACTACCGCTACCGCAGCTGGTGGAAGCGTCGCCTCTCGGCGATCGACGAACAGCCGCAGATCGATCCGGCGATGCTGGCTGGCTGGCAGGCACAACAGCATGCGCTGAATCTGCAACTGCTCGAGGCGATCAGCGCCCGCAGCAACTGATCGGTCATCGCTCATGCGTTGAAGCCGGTCTCATGGCAGCACCGGCGATGCCCTGATTCGGGCTGCCGGCGCAGGATCATCGCTGCCACGGGCTGTGTCGAAGTCTTCAGCCAAGCCGCCACTTTCGGGCGTGCCGCCATGCGTCACTTCCTGCCGTCCTTGCTGTGCTGCGGCCCATTTTGGAGGGCTCGCGGTTACCGGGCACGGCTGCCGAGCAGCTGTTTGGGTTCACCTGCGCGGCGTTTATCGGCGTGATTTCCCCCTGAATTTCTGTGATGCGCGTCATATTTTTCCCATTCCGGCGATTTGGCCTGGGATTTGCTTTGCAGCGTTCCATCGCTTCCTTTCCATTGCAGGGGTACCCATGAAATTCGCACATTCGACGGCGCCGCGGCGCCTCGCTGGACTGTTGTTGCTGGTAGCCACCGCCTGGGTGCCGGCGGCATGGGCGGCGCCCGTGGTGACATCGAAACTTGAGGTTCGCCAGCTGGTGACCGAGTCCGGCCACCAGCAACTGAAGCCGGCAACCGCGGCGCGTCCCGGGGATCTGCTTCAGTACCGGGCGGACTACAACAACAGCGGTGACCAGCCGGCCGGGCATCTGCTGGCCAGTCTGCCGGTTCCGGCGGGCACCAGCCTGATGGCGACGGGTATCGACCCGGCCGGCGCGCAGGCTTCGCTGGACGGTACGCATTTCGAACCGATGCCGCTGATGCACGACGTCACCGGCAAGGACGGCAAGGTTCGGCGCGAGCCGGTGCCGCTGAGTGCGATCCGGGCGCTGCGCTGGGATCTGGGCACGCTGGCACCAGGGCAGACCCGCTCGGTGCAGATCCGCGTGCATGTGAATACCCCGATCAATACCACGGCGGCGGGCAAGGGGGCCTCTTCGCCGCGCTGAATCATGCCCCGCTGACGCGGCACCCAACGATCCACTGAAAAACCGTTTCCGTCACCATTTCTGGAAAACCTCCCGTGAATACTTCAAGAAAGACCATGCACACTGCCATGGCTCGCTGGGGCCGCCTGTTCGCCATGTTGGTGATCAGTGCGGTGCTCGCCGTGATCGCCATGCAATCCGCGCACGCCACGCCGCCACCGGCCGGGACGGCGATCGGCAACCAGGCTTCGGCCACCTACACCGATGCTTCCGGCATCAGTCGTTCGGTTACCTCCAACGTGGTGCAGACGATCGTGCAGCAGGTGGCCAGCCTCACCCTGACCGCCAACGGCGCGCAGACCGCGTCACCGGGTTCCTCGGTCTACTACCCGCACACGCTGACCAATACCGGCAACGGCTCGGACAGCTTCACGCTGGCCGCGGCCAACGGCTCCGGCTTCAACATGAGCGGGATCCAGATCTTCGCCGACAACGGCAGCGGTCAGCCGACCGGTCCGGCACTGACAAGCTCCGGTCCTCTGGCCTCCGGCGCCGCATTCAAGTTCATCGTGGTGGCCACGGTGCCGACGTCGGCAACCGCAGGTCAGACCAACACCCTGAGCGTCACCGCGACCAGTGTGTTCAATTCGGCGCTCAATGCCGCGAACACGGATACCACCACGGTTACCAACAATGCCGTGATCAGCGTGACCAAGTCAGTCAGTGCCAGTTCGGGTGCGGCCGGCAGCGGCCCGTACACTTATACCCTGACCTACACCAACACCGGCAACAGCACCGCCACGGCGGTCACCCTCAACGACGTCGTGCCGGCCGGCATGACCTACGTCGCGGGCTCCGGTCGCTGGAGCGTCAGCGGTGCTACCGCGCTGTCCGACTCCGGTGGCACCACCGGCACCGCGCCGAACACGATGGTGTCGAGCTATACCTCCGGCTCGACCACGTTGAAGTACGTGCTCGCCCAAGTCACCGCAGGCCAGTCCGGTACGGTCACGTTCCAGGTCAACGTCAACAGCGGTGTGGCACCGAGCGTGCTGAACAACACCGCGACCGACTCGTACAACGACGGTTCGGGCAACACCGTGACGGGCAGCTCCAACACCGTGCCGTTCACCGTGATCCAGAGTGCTGCGGTGACGATGACCGGCGCCACCGTGGCCAGTGCCACGCCAGGTGCGATCGTCAGCTTCACCAACGTGGTCACCAACACCGGCAACGGCACCGACACCTTCGACATCACGCTGGGCAGCAACAACTTCCCGGCCGGTACCGCGTTCACGCTGTACAAGAGCGACGGCGTCACCCCGCTGACCGACACCAACACCAATGGCAAGCCGGACACCGGTCCGCTCGCCGCCGGCGCCACTTACAACGTGATCGTGAAGGCGCAGTTGCCGGCCAATGCCAGCGGTGGCCCGTTTACCCTGCAGAAGACCGCGACCTCGACGGTTGACCCGAGCAAGTCGGCCACCGTCACCGACACGTTGACCTCGGTCACCGGTGCCACGGTCGACCTGACCAACAACTCGGCCTACAACGCCGTCACGCCCGCGCCGGGCCAGGGCCCTGGCCCCGAAGCCAGCGCCGTGGTGAGCAAGACGGTAACGCCGGGCCAGACCACCAGCATCACGGTGTACGTCAACAACACCGGCCCGGTCAGCGATGCCTACGCACTGGCAGCCAGCACCGCCAGCAACTTCAGCAGCGTGACCCTGCCGACCGGCTGGACCGTGACCTTCAAGGCCGATGGCGGCGCGGGCGACTGCTCGACCACCGGTGCGACGATCACCAGCACCGGCAGCATCGCTTCCGGCGGCAGCGCCGCGGTTTGCGCGGTGATCACGGTGCCGGCCAGTGGCGCCGGTGCGGCAGCAGCGACGACCCAGCTGTACTTCCGCGGCGTTTCCTCGGCCTCCGGCGCGCAGGACACGATCCATGATGCGGTGGTGGTCAGCCCGGCGCGTTCGATCAGCTTCACGCCGAACAACACCAACCAGACCTATCCGGGCGGCGCCGTGGTGTACAACCACACGCTGACCAATACCGGCAACGTCACCGAAGGCAACGGCACGCAGTCCACGATCACCTTGCCGTCGGCCAATACCAAGTCCGGCTGGACCTCGGTGCTGTACTACGACGCAAACGGCAACGGCACCCTGGACGGTACTGACCCGGTGGTTCCCGCAGCGGGTCTGCAGGCGATTCCGGCGCTGGCCGCTGGCCTGGCTCCGGGTGCGTCGATCACCATCTTCGACAAGGTGACGGCACCGTCGGGCGCCCAGATCGGCGACATCAACACCTCCACCATCACCGTGACCACCACCAACGGCAGCTACACCAGCAGTGCTCCTGCACCGGCGGTCGCCACCGACGGCACCACGATCATTGCCGGCAACCTGCAACTGGTGAAGCAGCAGGCGCTGGACGCCGGTTGCGCAGGCCCGACCGGCAGCACCGTGTACAGCCAGGCGAACGTGAATGCCTTGCCCGGCCAGTGCGTGCTGTACCAGATCACCGTGACCAACGTCGGCTCGGCCAATGCCACCACGGTGGTGGTGTCCGACGCCACGCCGACTTACACCACGTTGAGCACGGCGGCCGCGTCTGCACCGACCACCAGCGTCGGCACGATCACCGGCCCGGCGGCCGGCAGCAGCGGCACGATCAGCGCCACGATCGGCACCCTTGCTCCGGCTCAGGGCGCGGTCGTCACGTTCGGGGTAAAGGTCCAGCAGTAAGCCTCAGGGACTGATTCCCGTAACGCGTTTTTCATCATGCAACTCCCCGTCCGCCGCAATGAACCGATGGTTCTTGCGGCGGATCGGGTATGGCTGCGCCCGACACAGGCAACCGACGACACGCTCATGAGCTCCGCCTCGCAACGCAATCCGGTCCTGCTCCGCTGCCTGATGGCTGCGGCATGGCTGTGCGTGCTGTGCGGCATGGGTGTGGCGCGCGCGACACCGCCAGCGTCGGGCACCACCATCCAGAATATTGCCGCGGCGACCTACGTCGACGCGGCCAGCGGACTCTCCGTCCGCCTGCAGTCCAATCCCGTCGACGTCATCGTGCTGCCGCTTGAAAGCTGCACGTTGAGTGCGGGCCAGACCATCACCCGGGTTCCCGGTGTGACGTTCGCCCTGCCGCATACGCTGGGCAACAACGGCAATACCACCGAAACCTGCCTGCTCGACCTGCAGTTGGCCGCAGGCGCGGGCTACACGCCGACCAGCCTGAAGCTGGTGCAGGATCTCAACGGCAATGGCGTGGTCGATCCGGGCGAACCGGTGATCGCCGCGGGCAGCGGTATCAGCCTGGCGAGCGGTGCCAGCGTCAACCTGCTGATTGCCGGCACGGTTCCGGCCAGCGCCAGCCCCGGGCAGTCGGCCACGCTCGATCTGAACGCCACCAGCCAGAACCAGCATCAGGGCGCCAGCGCCAGCGACACCGTGATCGTGGCCAGCGGGCCGGCGCTGAGCGTCACCAAGAGCGCCTCGACCGCCAATCCGTTGCCGGGTGCCGCGCTCTCGTACACGCTCAGCGTGACCAACCAGGGCAACGCGATCGCCAATGGCACGTCGCTGCTGGTGGATGGGGTGACCTCCCATCTGGTGCTGCTGCGCGATGCGATTCCGGCCAACACCACGTTCCAGAGTCTTGCGCCAGCCGGCGCGGCCACGCGTCTGTTCCATCGCCTGGGCGATCCGGCGGCCAGCTATCTCAGCGTGCCGCCTGCCTCGGCACAGATCGACGCGATCGCGTGGGGTGTCCCCACCCTGGCCGCCGGCGCCAGCCTGAGCGGGCAGTTCACCGTACTGGTCAACGCCAACGCGGCGGGCAGCCTGCTCAACACCGCTTACGCCGATTATGTGGATGGCGGCCTGATCAGCGTACCGTCCAATCTGGTGCAGCTGCCGCTGCCGTCGAACCCGGGCCACATCGATTTCTACCCGGATGGCGGGTATTCCGCGCCGACCAGCCAGTCGCCGCTGGGTGCACCGCTGTTCGTGCAGATCAATGCGGCGGCGTGCAATGTCGATCCAACCCGGGTATTGACCTATCCGGTGCAGCTGGGCAGCCAGCTCAGCCGCGACCTGGAAACCTATACGGCGATCGAGACCGCGGCCAATTCCGGCGTGTTCCGCATCCAGCCGAGCGTGCCCACCGCCGATGCGCGCACGCACGCCGTGGTGACCGGTGACGGCACCATGCAGCTGTTGCCCAACGATATCGTCACTGCGACCCTGCTTGGTTGCAGTGCAGCCGGCAATGTCAGTGCCAACTTGCTGATCGATCCCGAAGGCGTGGTGTTCGACAGCAAGAGCGACCAGCCGGTGGCCGGCGCCACGGTCAGCCTGATCGACGTCACCGGCGCGGGCAACGGCGGTCAGGCCGGCGGCCCGGCCAAGGTGTTCGAGGCCGATGGTGTCACGCCGGCACCGAGCAGTGTGGTCACGCTCGCCGATGGCGCTTTCAGCTTCCCGCTGGTGCCTGCCAGCAGCTATCGGCTGAAAGTCGTTCCGCCGCAGGGCGAGCAGTTTCCGTCGAAGCTGCCGCCAGCGCTGCAGCCGGCCGATCGCACCATCGATCCGGCGGCCTCGTATGGCGACAGTTTCGTGATCAGCAGCAAGGAGCCGGTGCGTTCCGACGTGCCACTGGATCCCGGGGCCAGCGGTGGCCTGGTGGTGCAGAAGAGCGCGTCACGCAGCAGCGCCGAGATCGGCGATTTTGTCGATTACACGATCACCGTCAGCAATCACAGCGGCATCACGCTGAACAACATCCAGCTCAGCGACTGGCTGCCCGCCGGTTTCGTCTATGTGAACGGCAGCGCGCGGGAGCAGGGTGCGACCCTGCCCGATCCGAAGCGCGCCGGTGGCGTCATGGGTTTCGCGCTGGGCGCGCTGCAGAACAACGCCGAGCAGACGCTGAGCTATCGCGTGGCGCTGGCACCTGACGCGCAGTCCGGCAACGGCATCAATACCGCACAGGCGCAGAGCGGCACCTTGCGTTCGAACCTGGCCGCGGTCAAGGTCACGGTGCTCGGCGGTGTGTTCACCAACAAGGCCGTGCTGATCGGCAAGGTGTTCGCCGATTGCGACGGCGATCGCGTGCAGGGACCGAACGAGCCCGGTGTGCCCGGCGTGCGGGTATGGATGGCCGACGGCACGTATGCGATCACCGATGGCGATGGCAAGTACAGCCTTTACGGCCTTACCCCGCGCACCACGGTGGCGGCGATCGATCCGTCCACGCTGCCGGCAGGCAGCAGTCTGGAGGTGCTCGATCACCGCAATGCGTTCGACCCGTCCAGCCAGTTTGTCGATCTGAAGAACGGCGAATTGCACAAGACCGATTTCGCGATCGGTCAGTGTACGTCACAGATCCGCGCCGACATCGCCGCGCGGCGCAAGGCACAGTCGCAGCCTGAAGAAATTCTGCAGCAGGGCACGCAGCACCTGCTGAGCACCACGTCGGCCACTTCCTACAACACCGATGCACGCGCGCTGCCGGCCAGCGGCACGCTGGGCCCGAATGGTGCGGTCAACGGCATGGCGGCGAGTGCAGGCAGCAACGGCTTCGGCGCGGGCAGCAGCCTGTTCGGCGCGGCGGGCGACAGCGGTGGATCGGTGACCCCGCAATCACCTGCGGTGCGTCCGCTGTTTCCGCCGACGCCGGCGGTTGCAGCGGTGGCGCAGCCAGCGACGGCGGAGCCAGCTGTCAAGGCGGTGACTCCGCCATCGCTGTCCGGGCAACTGCCCCGGCTCGATGCCATGGTCGGCTTTATCGGCCTGAGTGACCGGCAGATCATGCCGACCGATCAGATGCGCGTGCAGGTCAAGGGTCCGGCTGGCGCGAATCTGGCGCTCAGCGTCAACGGCGTGAGCGTGCCGCTGAGCCAGGTCGGTACCCGCGCCAGCCTTGCTTCGCATGGAGTGACGGCATGGGAGTACGTCGGCGTGAATCTGCAGCCGGGTAGCAACAAGCTCGTGCTCAGTGCGACTGATCCGTTCGGCAATGTGCGCGGTCGCGCCAGCGTCAGCGTGCTCGCCCCCGGCCCGCTTGCCGGCTTGCACATCGTGTTGCCCGGCAAGGCGTTGGCCGATGCGCAGACGCCGGCGATGATCACCGTGCAGCCGGTGGATGCGGCCGGTCTGCCGGTGACCACTCGGTTGCCGATCACGCTGCAGAGCAGCGACGGCATCTGGCAGGTCAAGGATCTCAACCCGTCCGAACCGGGCAACCAGGCGTTCATCGAAGGTGGCCGCGGCGAGTTTGCGCTGTTGCCGCCGGCGCATCCCGGCACGGCGCTGATCACGGTCAGCAGCGGCAGCGTGCAGTCCGAGGCGAAGCTCACCTTCAGTCCCGACCTGCGGCCACTGTTCGGCGTCGGCCTGGTCGAGGGCGTGCTGAACCTGAGCAAGCTCAGCCCGCAGTCGATCGTGCCAAGCCAGAGCACCGATGGTTTCGAGCGCGAGATCGGCAGCGTCAGCACCCGCTTTGACGGTGGCAAGGCCAGCGCCGCGGCGCACAGCCAGGTCTTCCTCAAGGGCAAGGTGCTCGGTTCCACCCTGCTGACCCTGGGCTACGACTCGGACAAGCCGTCCGACACCCAGCTTTTCCGCAACATCCAGCCGGACACCTATTACCCGATCTATGGCGATTCGTCGGTGAAGGGGTTCGATGCGCAGTCCACCGGCAAGCTCTATGTGCGGCTTGATCACGGCACCTCCTACGTGCTGCTTGGCGACTACACCACGCAGAGCAACAACCAGGCGCGCCAGCTGACCCAGTACACCCGCGCGCTGAACGGCTTGTCCGGTCGCCTGCAGCAGGGACGCTCGACCATCAACGGCTTTGCCAGCCACACCGCGTCCAGCCAGGTCGTGGTCGAACTGCCCGGCAATGGCACCTCCGGTCCGTATCAGCTCAACGTCAACGGCGTGATCAACAGCCAGCAGGTGGATCTGATCACGCGCGACCGCAACCAGCCTGGCGTGGTCGTGTCGGACAAGCCGTTGACGCCGTTCGTCGACTACAGTATCGAGCCGTACACCGGGCGGCTGCTGTTCAATGCGCCGGTGCCGACGGTCGATGCGAACCTCAATCCGGTGTTCATCCGTGTCACCTACGAAGTGGACAACGGCGGTCCGAAGCACTGGGTCGGCGGCGTCGATGCGCAGTATCAGCTCAACCAGTGGCTGACCCTTGGCGCGACGGCGATCCAGGATCAGGATCCGACCAACCGGCAGAACCTCGACGGTGTCAATGTCACCGCACAGCTGGGGAAAAAATCGGTGCTGGTCGGCGAAGTCGCGTCCTCCGATACCGACCAGCAGGGCCGCGGCATGGCCGAGCGGCTGGAATGGCGTGGCCAGGGCGAGAAGCTGCAGGGTCGGGTGTGGGCGATCCGCACCGACCAGGCGTTCTACAACCCCAGCGCCCTGCAGTCGGCCGGACAGTCGCAGTATGGCGCCCAGCTGGGCTGGCTGCTCGACCCGAAAAACCGCATCGCGGTGGAGGCGCTGCACACGGCGTCGCCATTGACCGGCGGCAGCCAGAGCGGCGAGACGGTGTCGCTGCAGCACAGCCTGCCGGCCAACATGAAGCTGACGGTGGGCTTGCGCCACGCCGCGGGCAACGCGCAGACCACACCGTCGACGGCTGCGGCGAACCTGCCCAACAGCACGCAGGTGCAGTTCACCAGCGCATTCGCGCGGCTGGATGCACCGGTGCCCGGCTTGCCGCAGGCCAGCGTGTTCACCCAGTACGAGCACGCCCTGGATCAGTCGGCCCAGGTTGCCAGCGTCGGCGGCAACTATGCCCTGGGCAACGCCGGCAAGTTGTATTTCCACCATGAGAGCAGCAACAGCCTCAGCGGGCCCTACGGACTGAGCCCGAACGTCAACCAGTATTCGACCGTGTTCGGCTTCGAGGGTGCGGTGGTCGATCACACCCAGCTGTTCAACGAATACCGCATCGGTCAGGGCATCGACGGGCGCAGTGCGGAGGACGCGATCGGCCTGCGTCGCCTGTGGCAGGTTGCGCCGGGCCTGGGCATCAGCGCCTCGGCCGAGCGCATCCATCCGGTGGCCGGCCAGGTCAGCGACCAGTCGAGCGCGCTGACCGGCGCGGTCAGCTATACCGCGGCGGACGACTGGAAGGGTTCGGCCCGGCTGGAATGGCGCAACTCGCAGCAGTCGCGCAGCTGGCTGGCCACCGCCGCGCTGGCGGCGAAGCTGGACAGCAACTGGACACTGTTGAATCGCGGCATCTACAGCCTGATCGACAACAGCGGCAGCGCCACCGGCTCGCAACATCTGGCGCAGTTCCAGACCGGCTTTGCCTACCGCCCATCGGACAGCAACATCTGGAATGCGATCGGCCTGGTCGGCTACAAGCGCAACCAGGACAGCACCTTGCCGGTCGGGCAGCAGGTCGACGAGCGCAGCTGGATCGTGTCGGCGCAGCTCAACGTGCAACCGGACGAAAGCTGGCAGATCTCCAGCCGCTATGCGGCCAAGCATGCGCAGGACAACTCCAACGGCGTGTTCAGCACCGGCTGGATCCAGTTGATCGGCGGCCGCGTCACCCGTGACATTGCCCAGCGCTGGGATGTCGGCGTACAGGCCTATACCAGCTGGGGTGTCGGTACCCGGCAGCGTGCCATGGGTGCGGAGCTCGGTTACCTGGTGCAGCGCAACCTG
>JAJXYE010000090.1 GCA_021780735.1 Pseudomonadota bacterium
AACGGGGAACGGGGAACGGGGAACGGGGAACGGGGAACGGGGAACGGGGAACGGGGAAGCATCGTGAGACGGGCACAGCGCCTTGCAAGCCCCGTTCCCTCCGGCGATTCGACCGGCATCTGCCGCGCCGGCCCTGAACAGGGCCGACGCGGGAGCAAGGCTGGCCGCGGGCAAGCGAGTAGAATGCGCACCTGACCGCTCCAGCCAGGGATCCACCGATCGACATGAGCTTCGCTCCGCGCCTCGTCCTGCTGATCCTGTTTGCCCTTTTTGTGCTGTGCGTGCTGCTGGTGCACCTGCGTGGGCGCGTGCGGCTGCGCTTTGATCGCCAGCTGGTCGATCATTCGGCGGTGTTCGCGCCATACAACCTGCTGATGTATGCATTCTCCGCCGTGCCGGCACGACCGATCCTCGACCGCCGCGGCTTTCCTCAGCTGGATCTGCTGCAGGCCAATTGGCAGGCCATTCGCGACGAAGCCAGCCACCTCTTCGACGAGGGTTACATCCGCGCGGCGGCGAAGAGCAACGACGCCAGCTTCAACAGCTTCTTCAAGCAGGGCTGGAAGCGCTTCTACCTCAAATGGTACGGCGAACCGCTGCCCTCGGCCGAAGCGCTGTGCCCGCAGACGGTCGCCTTGCTCAAGTCGATTCCCAGCGTGAAGGCAGCGATGTTCGCGCTGCTGCCGCCGGGCAGCAAGCTCAACCCGCATCGCGATCCGTTCGCCGGCTCGCTGCGCTATCACCTGGGCCTGATCACGCCCAATTCGCGCAACTGCCGCATCTTCGTCGATGGCGAGGAGCACGCCTGGGGCGACGGCAAGGACGTGGTTTTCGACGAGACCTATGTGCACTGGGCCGAAAACACCAGCGAGCAGACCCGGGTGATCCTGTTCGCCGACGTCGATCGACCACTGCGCACGCGCTGGATGAGTGCGATGAACCACCGGGTCGGGGCGTTCATGGGCAGGATCACCGCCTCGCCCAACACGGACACCGAGGCAGAGAAAACCGGCTTCATCAACCGCCTGTTTGCGCTGAGCCAGCGTCGCAAGGGCGCGGCCCATCGCTTCAAGGCGGCGTTCAGGAGTCGGCACAGGAAGTTGTACAAGGCCTGCAAATACATCGGCATCGTGTTGCTGATCTGGCTGATCTTCCTGGCGCCGTGGCCGTTGCTGCGCTGAGAGCCTGTCGCTTTTTCAAGCTCCCGGACTCGCGATGGAAGAAAACCGCAGGACGTGGTTTTTTCACAGGCCCGACCGGTCACAACGCGTGCTTGCCGTGCGTCCTTGATGCTGACGCTGCAACGGAGAACGCCATGGATCCGCAGACCGCCCTGTTCCAGCAGCACCGCTCGCGCCTGTTCGGACTCGCTTATCGCATGCTGGGGACGCCCGGCGATGCCGAGGACGTACTGCATGATGCGTGGCTGCGCTGGCACGCACAGGACACCACCGTGCTGGACGATGCCGAAGCCTGGCTGGTGACCGTGACCACCCGGCTGGCGCTGGATCGCCTGCGTCGTGCCAGGATCGAACGGGCGCACTATCCCGGGCCATGGCTGCCCGAGCCGCTGCTGGCCGACTCCGATCTGCCCGAAGCGCAGCTGGAACGGGCCGAAAGCCTGACCCTGAGCTTCCTGTTGCTGCTGGAGCGGTTGAGTGCACAGGAGCGCGCGGCCTTCCTGCTGCGCGAGGTGTTCGATTACAGCCACGCGGAAACGGCAGCGGTGCTGGGCATCAGCGAGGAGGCCTGTCGCCAGCGCGTGCACCGCGCCAGACAGCGCCTGCGCGAGGATCGGCCACGCCAGCCCGCGCTCGACATCGGCCGGCAGCAGCGATTGCTGGAGCGCTTTGCCGACGCCTTGCGGCAACCGGATCTAGACAGTCTGCGCGCACTGTTCGCCGAAGACGCCCTGCACATCTCCGATGGCGGCGGCCTGGCCAGCGCCACCCTGCATCCATTGCATGGGGTCGAGCGGCTGGCCCGGCTGTATCTGCAAATCGGCCTGCAGCAACAGGGGCACGACGTACGCCATGAGATCCGCCCGCTCAACGGCACGCCGGCTCTGCTCAGCTGGCAAGGCGACACCCTGGTCACCGCCAGCTGGATCGACGACGACGGCGAGCGGATCAGCGCGATCCACGCCCTGCGTCACCCGGAAAAACTGGCGCGGCTGGCCGCTGTCACGAAATCGACGGCGGCCGCGTCCTTGCATTGAACGGCCACTCCGGCCGCCAATCCAGGGAGTTTCCCATGTCACCCCGTCAATCCTCGGCCCCCGTGCCGGAAGCCCTCAAACCCCTCTTCGCCTTGAACCGGTATGTGCGAGCCAGCACTCTCGAACCCGCACTGATCGAGCTGGTGCAGATGCGTGTGTCCCAGCTCAACGGCTGCGCCTACTGCCTGGACATGCACAGCAAGGACGCCCGCGCCGCAGGCGAAACCGAGCAACGCCTGTATCTGTTGCAGGCCTGGCGCGAAACGCCCCTCTACAGCGCGCGCGAGCAGGCCGCGATGGCCTGGTGCGAGGCCGTCACTCGACTGGATCCGCACGGCGTGCCCGATGCCGTGTACCAGCAGGCGCGCCAGCAGTTCAGCGAAAAGGAACTGGGCGACCTGAACATGGCGGTGATCCTGATCAACGCCTGGAACCGCATTGCGATTCCGTTCCAGAGCGAGCCTGGCCACTACCAGCCCGGGTCGCGCTGAACTTTGTCGCACCCAAGAAAGCCGCGGCCGGCAGCCGCGGCTTTCTTCCTGCGGCGAGGCTGCAGCTCAGCCCTTGATACGCTTCACGATGGCATCGGCGAAACTGTCGGTGCTGCCCTTGCCGCCGACATCCGGGGTCACGCTGTCGCGGTCGTCCGTCATGGTGGCGCGGATCGCCTGGCGCAGCTGGTCGCCCTTGGCCACCATGTCCAGGTAATCGAGCATGTCGGCCGCCGCCAGCAGCAGCGCACACGGGTTGGCGATGCCCTTGCCGGCAATGTCCGGCGCCGAGCCGTGCACGGCCTCGAAGATTGCCGCGTGCTCGCCGATATTGTCGCCCGGCGCCAGGCCGAGGCCACCGACCAGGCCGGCGCACAGGTCGGACAGGATGTCGCCGAACAGGTTGGTGGTGACGATCACGTCGAACTGCTCGGGCCTCATCACCAGCTGCATGCAGGTGTTGTCCACGATCATCTCGTTGAACTCGATCTGCGGGTATTCCCTGGCGATCTCGCGAGCCACGTTGAGGAACATGCCCGAGCTGGTCTTCATGATGTTCGCCTTGTGCACCGCGGTGACCTTCTTGCGACCCTTTCTCACCGCCATCTCGAAAGCGTAGCGCACGATGCGGGTACTGCCCTTGCGGGTATTGCGAATGATCGAGGTGGCGACCTCGCCGTCCTCGGACAGTGTCTGGCCCTCGGCCAGATACGCACCCTCGGTGTTCTCGCGCACGGTGATGATGTCGATGTTCTCGAAACGCGCCTTGGTGCCGGGGAAGCTGATCGCCGGGCGCACGTTCGCATACAGGTCGAAGTGCCGGCGCAGGGTCACGTTGATCGAGGTGAAGCCACCGCCGATGGGCGTGGTCAATGGCCCCTTCAGCGCCACCTTGTGCTCGGCGATCTTGTCCAGGGTGGCCTGCGGCAGCAGCTCGCCGCCATGCTCCAGCGCAGCCACGCCGGCCTCGGCAAAGTCATAGGCCAGGCCGCAATCCAGCGCGTCGAGCACGCGCAGCGTGGCAGTCATGATCTCCGGGCCGATACCATCGCCCGGAATCACGGCAATTGTCTTGCTCATGGGGAAAACTCCTTGAAACGAAAAAACTCGCACAGCGCGCCGTGCGGGTTGACGGCGCGTGCTGCAACCATCAATTATCGCTGAAGCGGGAGTTCACGAACAGGCCCGACGGGCCGCAAGGTGTTGAAAATACTCGCACGCAGCCTGCCAAAATGCGCAAGCACGAGATGTCCGGGCGGCATCGCCCGGAGCCGGCTCAGGCGTGATCGGTGCAGGCGCCGGCGTCAGTTGCGGCACCGGATTCGAGCTGGTCGAGCAGATCCACCGCGCGACGCAGGTGCGGGATCACGATCGACCCGCCAACCACCAGCCCCACACTGAACACCTCGAAGAACTCGTCGCGCTGGACGCCGGCCTGCTTGCACTGCGCCACGTGATAGCTGATGCAGTCATCGCAGCGCAGCACCATCGAAGCGACCAGGCCGAGCATTTCCTTGGTCTTCACATCCAGCGCGCCGGCCTTGTAGGTCTGCGTATCCAGCGCGAAGAATCGGCGCACCACCTGATTGTCCTCGGCCAGGATGCGTTCATTCATGCGCTGCCGGAAGGCGCTGAACTCAGCCAGCTTGTCGCTCATGCGGCCGGCTCCAGCAACTGCTGCAGCCGGCCGCTGCGATCGGCCGCGGCCAGCTGGTCGAAACCACCGACGTGATGGTCGTTGATGAAGATCTGCGGCACCGTGCGCTGGCCGCCGCTGCGCGCCAGCATGGCCTCGCGCAGGGCCGGGTCGGTGTCCACGCGCACCTCCACCCACTCCAGCCCCCTGGACTTGAGCAGGTTCTTGGCGGCCACGCAGTAGGGACATACCGCGGTGGAATAGACCTCGATCTTCGGCATCACGACAACTCCGGGCAACGGGGGAAGAACCAACCCAAGGATGGGGATCGGCAGTCTTCGACTCAAGCACTGAACCGGCAGGGCCGATCACTGTCTGAGTGCTATTGTCGCTTACCCATGACCATGACACCACGCCGCCCCCTTGCGCGCCTGTTGACGGCGCTGATCACCGCCAGCCTGGCCTGCACGGCCGGGGCCCAGGACGACATGCGCCTGCCCGACCTGGGAAGCTCGGCCAACGCGCTGATATCGCCGCAGGAGGCACAGGACTACGGCGCCTCGATGCTGCGCCAGATGCGCGCGCTTGGCATGGTGGTGGACGATCCGCTGCTGGACGACTACATCAACGATCTCGGTCATCGACTCGCCGCCAGCTCGGACAAGCCGAAGGATCACTTCGCGTTCTTCATCGCCAAGGATCCGGAGATCAACGCGTTTGCCGCCCCCGGCGGCTATATCGCGGTCAACTCCGGCCTGATCACGATTACCCGCAACGAAAGCGAACTGGCCGGTGTCATCGCCCACGAGATCGGGCACATCACCCAGGATCACCTGCAACGCGCGTTCGAGGCCTCGAAAAAGGACGCGCCGCTGATGGCACTGGTGCTGCTTGGCGCCATTGCCGCCGGGGCCGGCAGCCACAGTGGCGATGCGCCGATGGCGGTGCTCGCCGGCGGCCAGGGACTGATCGCGCAGAAGTCGATCAACTTCACCCGCAAGGACGAAATCGAGGCAGATCGCGCCGGCATCCAGACCCTGGCCAAGGCCGGTTTCGATCCGAATGCGATGGCCGACTTCTTTCAGCGCATGCAGGATGTGATGAGTGCCGGTGCCGGTGGCCAGGACGTGCCGGCCCTGCTGCAGACCCACCCGGTCACCACCATGCGCATCAGCGACGCCAAGGCGCGCGCTGGCGCGCTGATTGCCGCACAGAAGCTGCGCCCCGCGGTCACCGACATGGATCGGCGGCAATGGCAGAGCAGCACCGCGCCGATCGCCTTCGTCAAGGATCCCGGCAGCCTGGTCAGGACACCGGCAACCAGCGACGAGACAACGTTCGCGCTGATGCGCGAGCGGGTGCGCGTACTCGCCGGCGACGCCACCCGGCTGGCCACCTACTACAGCGCTTCCCTGCATGACCGGCGCGGCTTTGACACCATGGCCAACCACTATGGCTATGCCCTGGCGCTGACCCGCAGCGGTCGCGGCGCCCAGGCCATCAGCCAGTTGCAGCCGCTGCTGCGCGCCAGGCCGGGCAACCTGATCCTGCAACTGGCGCTGGCCGACGCGCAGCTTCAGGCCGGGCAGCGAGCGGCCGCGCTGAACACTTACCAGGCGCTCAACGCGCAATCGCCACACAATCGCGCCGTCGCCCTGGCCTATGCACAGGCCCTCACTGCCGGTGGCGACAAGGCCCAGGCCGGCCTCGCCGCCAGCCTGCTGCGTCCGCTGCTGGACGACGCCAGCGAACCCGAGATCTACAGCGCCTACGCGCGCGCCAGCGACAAGGCCGGCGAAAGCGTGCGCGCGGGTGAGGCATTCGCCGATGCCAGCTATTACTCCGGCCGACCATTCGACGCGCTGGAACAGCTCAAGCGACTGCTCAAGCGCAACGATCTGGACTACTACGCCCGGGCACGCATCCAGGCGCGCATCGCCGATCTGACCCCGCTGGTGCTGGAACTGCACAAGCGCAGGATCAAGACCGAGGACAATCCGGACGGCCGCCAGCAACTTGTTCCGGCGGACGGCTGCAGCGGCGGTTTGTGCCTCGGCTTTGGCGCCGCACCTGGCTGGATGAACCGGCAAGGCGGCTGATTTCGACAGGTGCAGGGCCTGCCTGTCATGGACGCGTAACATCCATCCGTTGCAATATCCCGGTCACAACCACCGGCGGACCATGGCGTGCACAAACGCATCCTGATCGTTGAAGATGAAACTTCGATCCGCGAAATGATCGCCTTCGCCTTGCGCAAGGCCGGTATGGATGCGGTGCAGGCCGCCGATGCCCGCGCGGCGCAGTTGGCCGTGGCCGAACAGGTACCGGATCTGATCCTGCTCGACTGGATGCTGCCGGGCATGAGTGGACTGGAGCTGGCCAGACGCCTGCGCAAGGACGAGCTCAGCCGTGAGATACCGATCATCATGCTCACCGCACGCGGTGAGGAGATGGATCGGGTAAACGGCCTGGAAGCCGGCGTCGACGACTATGTGGTCAAGCCGTTTTCCACCCGCGAACTGGTGGCGCGAATCAAGGCGGTACTGCGGCGCAGCCAGGGCGACGATGGCTCGGGCATGGTGGAAGTGGGCGGCCTGCGCATCGACGGGCCGGCGCATCGCGTATTCGCGGGCGACGATCCGGTGCAGATCGGTCCGACCGAATACCGCCTGCTGTATTTCTTCATGACCCACCCCGAACGCGTCTATTCGCGCACGCAGCTGCTCGACCATGTATGGGGTGGCAGCGTCTACGTGGAGGAACGCACCGTCGACGTGCATATCCGTCGCCTGCGCAAGACACTGGAGCCATGGAAGCTCGACGAACTGGTGCAGACCGTGCGCGGCAGCGGCTACCGCTTCTCGACCAGCATGTGATCCGCGCCGAGGGCTTGCGATATGCGCGGCTTTTGCCGATGCTGGCTCTTCGCCCGTCCCTGCACCCCGAAAGCACGCCTGAATGACCCAGCCAGCACGCTTACCCTGGAAGTGGCCGGCCGCGCTGGCCGGCGGCCTGCTGGCCGGCGCCGCCCTGGGCTGGTTGATCGGCGGCCAGGTCGCCGCTGGCGTCGCCGTCGTCGCGATTATCGAAATCGTCTTCCTGCTGTCTCCATTTGGTCATCAGGCACGGCCCATGCTGACCACTTCGGCTGCGATCAGCCCCCTACAGCATGACCGTTTCATGACGCGTTCCCGTCGCCTTGCCTCCAATCTGCGCGACCTGCGCAATGCCGCCAGCCAATTGCCCGACGCCGTGGTGCTGCTCGACCGGCAGCAGCAGATCCGCTGGTTCAACCACGCTGCCGAAAGCCTGCTCGGCCTGCAGCGTCCACAGGATCGCGGCGCCCTGTTGCAGCAGCGTCTGGCCGGATCGGCGCTGTCCGAGTGGTTGCGCAACGGTGCACAGGAGCCCTTGAACGACGCCGGCGCGCCGGGCCAGGCCGACGGTCACATCAATGTCAGCCTGCTGCCCTTCGGCGACCACGAGCAACTGCTGCTGGCCCGCGACATCAGCCACCTGAGCCGGCTCGAACAGGTGCGCCGGGACTTTGTCGCCAACGTATCGCACGAACTGCGCACACCGCTGACGGTAATCCACGGCTATCTCGAGTTGCTCGACCCGGATGACGTTCCCGAGCTGGCGCCGGTACTCGGCGAGATGCGCGCGCAGTCAAAGCGGATGGGCCAGATCGTCGAGGATCTGCTGACGCTGTCGCGACTGGAAACCCAGCACGAGGTCGCCGATGAGCGCGTGTTGATGGCAGGCCTGCTGGCCACGGTGCGCAAGGAGGCCGAGGCGCTCAGCCAGGGCCGTCACAAGATCATTCTGGAGCAGGCCTGCGACGCCGACCTGCTCGGCTCGCCGAAAGACCTGCACAGCGCGCTCTCCAACCTGGTCAGCAACGCGGTTCGCTACACCCCGAGCGGCGGCACCATCACCATCCGCTGGCAGCGCACCGCTGACGGGGCGGTCTACTCCGTCAGCGACACCGGGTTCGGCATCCCGGCCAATCATCTGGCCCGGCTCACCGAGCGCTTCTACCGCATCTCGTCGAGCCGCTCGCGCGACAGCGGCGGCACCGGACTGGGCCTGTCGATCGTCAAGCATGTGCTGCAACTGCATCAGGCACACCTGCAGATCGCGAGCGAGCCGGGTGCAGGCTCCACCTTCAGCTGCCATTTCGGCGCAGCGCGGGTGCTGGCGCCCGGCAAGCGCGACACAGACTGAATCGGCAGCGGCACGCCATGTATTTGGCGGCCGGCATGGGCCAGAATGAGACATGTCCCGACCTGCCCCCCGATCGCCAGACCCCACCGACCTTTCCGCGCCAGGCTTGTACTTCAGCCGCGAGCTGGCCGCGCTGGAATTCAATTTTCGCGTCCTGGCGATGGCCCGCGACGCCAGCGTGCCGCTGCTGGAGCGCCTGCGCTACCTGAGTATCGTGGCAAACAATCTCGACGAATTCTTCGAGGTTCGGGTGGCCATGCTCAAGCATCACCACCACTACGGCTCCGCCGCGCCCGGTCCGGACGGCGTCGCCTCCGGCGAGCTGCTGGCGCGTATCCGTGCTCGCGTGCTGGATCTGGTCGACGAGCAGTACGCCACCTGGCGCGAGCAGATCGGCCCGCAGCTCGAGGCCGAACAGATCCACATCCTCAATCGCCGGCAGTGGAGTCCGCGCCAGCGGCGCTGGCTGCAGGGCTATTTCGAGCACGAGGTGATGCCGGTGCTGTCGCCGCTGGGGCTGGATCCGGCCCATCCGTTTCCGCGCATCCTCAACAAGACACTCAACCTCGCGGTGGTACTGAAAGGTCGCGATGCCTTCGGCAACGAAGGCCACATGGCCCTGGTGCGCGCGCCACGCTCGCTGCCCAGGATCATCCGCGTACCGGCCGAAGTCAGCGGGCCGGGCGAGCACTTCGTGTTTCTGGCCGAACTGCTGCAGGCCTTCGTCGAGCTGATGTTCCCCGGCTTCAAGGTGGTGGGTTCGTATCAGTTCCGGGTGACCCGCAACAGCGAATTGATCGTCGAGGAAGCCGAGGTCGAGAACCTGGCGCTGGCGCTGAGCGAGGAACTGCTCGGCCGTGGCTATGCGCGTCCGGTACGGCTGGAGATCGCCGACGATTGCCCGAAGGCGATCACCGCCATGCTGATCAGCAATTTCCAGCTGGAAGAGACCGACGTCTACCGCTGCCGCGGCCCGGTCAACATCATCCGCGCCGGCCTTGTCTACGACTGGCTTGATCGGCCCGAGCTGAAGTTTCCGCGCTTCAATCCGCAATTGCCGGCCGCCCTCGAAAGCGGCAAGAACAAGTTCGAGCTGATCGCGCAGCGCGATGTGCTGCTGCACCATCCTTACCAGAGCTTCGCCGCGGTGATCGACCTGCTGCGCCAGGCCACCGCCGACCCGGCCGTGCTGGCGATCAAGCAGACACTGTATCGCGCAGGCGAAGACACGCCCCTGGTCGACCTGCTGGTGGAAGCCGCGCGCAACGGCAAGGACGTCACCGTGGTGATCGAGCTGCGTGCGCGTTTCGACGAAGAAGCGAATATCCGCCTGGCCACGCGCCTGCAGGAAGCCGGTGTGCAGGTCGTCTACGGCGTGGTCGGCTACAAGACCCACGCCAAGATGATGCTGATCGTGCGCCGTGAAGGCGATGCGCTGCGCCGTTACGTGCATCTGTCGACCGGCAACTACCACCAGGTCAACAGTCGCCTGTATACCGAC
>JAJXYE010000158.1 GCA_021780735.1 Pseudomonadota bacterium
GCCTGCAGCCAGATCAGCCCGTAGTCCGGACGCAGGAACTGCGGGAACACGGCCAGCATGAACAGGTAGGCCTTGGGGTTGAGCAGGCTGGTCAGCATGCCGCGGCGAAACGTGGCTGCTCCCGAGCGCATGCCGCTGTCCGGCTTCAGGCCGAAGGCGTCGTCGCTGCGCATCAGCGAGATGCCGATCCAGGCGATGTACAACGCGCCAGCCAGCAGCAGGGCGTTGAAGGCACCGGGGAGCAGCCTGATCAGCATGCTGATGCCCAGCGCCGTCATCACCACGTGGCAGACGCCGCCGGTGACGATGCCGGCCACCGCCGCCAGGCCGCGACCACGACCACCGGCCAGCGCGCTGCCCATGACGAAGGCCATGTCGAGGCCGGGCAGCACCACGATGCCGAACACCAGGGCTGAGAACAGCCACAACTGCTCGTAGTGATTCATGGCGTTGTCTCGTGGCTGACATCGGGCAGCCAGCGCAGACGCGAGCGCGGCGTGGGATCCATCACGATGCGTTCCGGCGCGCCCCGCAGCAGGCCGGTGCCGGCGAGGGCCTGCTCGGTGGAGGTCAGCCGGGGTGCCAGTTGCTGCTCCAGGGTGATGTTGTCCCGGGCCACGCCCAGCCAGACCAGGAACGGGCCATCGTTGCGGATCGGCAGTTGCGGAAAATTGTTCGGCGCATCCAGCGTCACCAGCACGCCGGCCGGATGAACGCCGTCGATGCGGTAGCCGGCAAAGGCGGCCTGTGCCTGCTTCGCGAAGGTGTCCTCGTGGCCCTCTTTCACCGCGAAGATCTGCGCCACCACGATGCCTTGCGCGCCGCGTTCTTCTGTCACCGGGTCCACCGCCGGCAGCACCGTGATGGCGGATTCCGCTTGCAGCGGACGCAGCAGCATCACGTTGTCGCTGTCGGGCAGGATCGCGTTGACCTTGAGCCGGTGTTCCCTCCACAGCGGGCCGTAATAGAAGGAGGCATTGACGACCGGACGGGCATGAATGTCCTTGAAGCCACGCAGCCAGGTGAAGTGGTCGAGGTTGCCGCGTTCGGTGAACTGCCCGAACACGATCGCACCCAGTTGTTCGAAGGCTTCGGGGAAATAGGTATCGAAGTACTTCACGAAGTGCGCCCGCTCGCCGGTGCTGGTGGTGTAGCGGCGTAACTCGACCACCTGGAAATCGTGCAGGTGCTGCACGCTTTGCATCGCGGTCGCGTCGGCGGTTTGGCCATGTGCCGCATGCATGGCGGTACCGGCGACGAGCGAGGCGATGCCGGGCAGCAGACGTTTGACGCCTTTCATGAGGTAGCTCCTGGTGGTCATGGTCGGCATCACGTTAGGGCTTAAACAGGACAAATATCGCCCTGATTAGTGGATAGAATGCCGATCATGACCAAACCCACCACCCGCGTGCTGGCTGTGCTGGATCTGTTGCAAAGCCATGGCCGGATGAGCGGCTCGGAGCTGGCGCGCCGGGTTGGCGTGGACGTGCGTACGTTGCGCCGCTACATCGTGATGCTGGAGGATCTCGGCATTCCGCTCACCGCCGAGCGCGGCCGCCATGGTGCCTACATGCTGGTGGCCGGATTCAAGCTGCCGCCGATGATGTTCACCAACGACGAGGCGGTGGCGCTGTCGGTGGGCATGGTGGCGGCGCGCGGGCTGGGCCTGGCGCAAGCGGCGCCGGCAGTCGAAAGCGTGCAGGCCAAGCTGGCCCGGGTCATGCCCGACAGCCTGAAACAGCAGGTGGGGGCGATCGCCGATACGGTGAAGGTCGACCTGCATTCTGCCGCGCATGCGCCCGGGAGCAATGCGGCACTGATGACGCTGACCCGGGCGGCGCAGACCCGGCAGCGGGTACGCATGAGCTACCACTCGGCGTCAGGTGCGCACACCGAACGCGAGTTTGATCCATACGGGCTGGCCTGGTGGGCCGGTGCCTGGTATGCGGTGGGTATGTGCCATTTGCGCCACGACCTGCGGTCGTTCCGGCTTGATCGCATCGACGCGGCGAACGGACTCGATCAGCCTTTCCGCCGACCGTCCGGCTTCGACCCGCTGGATCAGCTCTTGCGGGGCATCGCCACGATCCCGCACGGCCGGTCGATCGAGGTGCTGTTGCGCACGGACCTGCAGACCGCGCGTCGCGCGTTCTCGCTCGCCTTCGGCCTGCTCGAACCGGGCGACGGCGGTGTGCTGTTGCGTACCAGCGCGGACGACCTGGCCTGGTTCGCCCGCCAGTTGGCCGCGCTGCCGTTCGACTTCGAGATACGCACCCCGGCAAGACTTCGCGCCGCACTGGCGCACCGCGCGACGCATCTGCACGCCCTGGCGGCCGGCTGATCCGGGCCTCGCCGGTGATTGCCACGGGAGTGTTGTTCGTGCGGGACGAGCTCGGCATCGAGATCGCGCTCCTCGCTGGGCCCGGGCAACAACGAGTTCAGATCACCCGCGTGCGCCGCCACCAGCGTGTTGCCCTGTCCTCGCGCACCAAGGTGAACAGGCCGGCGCCCAGGATGATGGTGATGCCGATAGCCATCGGCCAGTCCAGCCGGTCGTGAAATACCAGGTAGCCGAGGAGCACGGCCCACAGCATCTGGCTGTACTGGGTCGGTGCCACGTGGTTGGCCGGCGCCTTGCGGGTGGCCAGCATCAGCAACACTGATCCCAGCGCGGAGAGCAGGCCGTAGCCGAGCAGAAGCAGCCACTGACCCGGCTGTGGCCAGCGGAAGTGGGCGAGCATCAGTGCGCCGCTGAACAGCATGGCCCCGATGATGCCTGCGCCGTAGAGGCCGATGCGCTTTTCGTGCGGGCCGGCCAGGCGCATGGCGATCATCGAGATGGCGCCGCTGAGGCCGCAGACGATCGCCGCCAGGTGACCGATGCCGAGCGCGCGGAAGCCCGGCCGCAACACCACCAGCACGCCGACGAACCCGGCCACCACGGCCGACCAGCGGCGCCAGCCGACGTGTTCCTTGAGCACCAGCACCGACAGGATGGTGACGAAGATCGGCAGCAGGAAGATCAGCGCGAACGCCTCGGCCATCGGCAGCGCGGTGAACGCGACGACCGCCGCGAAACTGCCGATCGCGCTGGCGACAGCCCGCACCAACCACAGGCCCTGGCGCTGAGCCAGCATCACCTCGCGCCAGCGGTCGTCACGGCCCTTGATGAACGGCAGCGCCGTCAGTCCCAGGACGGCGCCGAAGAATACGGCCTCGTAGGCGGGCAGTGAGCCGCGAAGCGACTTCACGAAGGCGTCGCTCAACGCGTAGGCGGCAAATGCCATGAAGCCGAGCAGAACACCCTTGAACATGGTTTTCGAGTCGAGTGGGAGAGTCCGGGTAACCCCGTTGCGTTCACCTTTGCCCTGTCCCGGGGGCTCGGCGTGAACGGAGATTTGCGGGCTGCACCCGGTTCCTGAGACGAAACCCATGGGCTCCGGTACCTATGCGAACGCGCGACCCGCGTTACAATAGCGGTTTTACGCGCCCGGTTCCGGAGATTTCATGGCAGTCAGTCTGAATCCGCTCGATCTGTACGATGTCCGCTCGTTGCTCTCCGACGAGGAGCGCATGGTGCAGGACACCGTCGGTCGCTTCGTCGATGAGAGAGTGCTGCCGATCATCGGCGACTGTTTCGACCAGGGTCGTTTTCCGAAGGAGCTGATCCCGGAAATTGCCGCGCTCGGACTGCTCGGTGCGACGATTCCCGAGCAGTACGGCGGCGCCGGCATGAACGGGGTCAGCTACGGCCTGATCTGCCAGGAGCTGGAGCGTGGCGATTCGGGCCTGCGCAGCTTCGCCTCGGTGCAGAGCTCGCTGTGCATGTACCCGATCTATGCCTATGGCAGCGAAGAGCAGAAGCAGCATTATCTGCCGCAGATGTCGGCTGGCGAGGTGATCGGCTGCTTCGGCCTGACCGAGCCGCACGGTGGTTCCGATCCGGCCAACATGAAGACGAATGCCAAGAGAGATGGCGGCGACTGGGTCATCAACGGCGCCAAGATGTGGATCACCAACGGCAACCTGGCTCACATCGCGATTGTCTGGGCGCAGACCGACGACGGCATCCAGGGCTTCGTGGTGCCGACCGACACGGCCGGCTTCAAGGCCCAGGAAATTCACAAGAAGATGAGCCTGCGCGCCTCGGTCACCAGCGCCTTGTTCTTCGACAACGTGCGCGTGCCGGACAGTGCGCGCCTGCCCAACGTCAAGGGTCTCAAGGGCCCGCTCGGTTGCCTCACCCAGGCGCGCTATGGCATCACCTGGGGGCCGATCGGTGCCGCCCAGGCCTGCCTCAAGGAGGTGCTCGACTATACGAAGGAGCGCATCCTGTTCAGTCGGCCGCTGTCGTCCAACCAGGCAGTACAGCTGAAGCTGGCCGATATGGCCCGGCGCATCACCACCGCACAGCTGCTGTCGCTGCAACTGGGTCGGCTGAAGGATGCCGGCAAGATGCAGCCGACCCAGGTCTCGCTGGCCAAGTGGAACAACTGCCGCATGGCGATCGACATTGCCCGGCAGTGCCGTGACATCCTCGGCGGCGCCGGTATCACCACCGAGCATGGTGCGATCCGCCACGCGCTCAATCTGGAATCGGTCATCACCTATGAAGGCACCGAAACGGTGCACGAGCTGGTGGTGGGCCGCGAGCTGACCGGCATCAACGCGTTCTGATCGATCGCCGTCGCCCCGGCGCATGCCGGGGCCTCGCGACTTCCGATCCGGCCACGTCACCGAATCCCGGTTTGCGTCGGGATGACGGTCAGCAATGGCACGATTCGAGGTGGCACCGTGAGTTGGCAAGACATACGCATCGAAACCGACCGCCTGATCCTGCGCCCGACCCGGCCGGAGGATTTCGAGGGCTGGGCGCAACTGATGGCCGATGCCGAAAGCTCGCATCACATCGGTGGGCCGCAGCCGCGCGGGTTGGCCTGGCGTGGTTTTCTGACCATGGCCGGTGCGTGGGCGATACAGGGCTACTCCATGTTCTCGGTGATCGAGAAGGCCAGCGGCCGCTGGATCGGCCGGCTCGGTCCGTGGTGTCCCGAAGGCTGGCCTGGCACCGAAGTGGGCTGGGGCCTGCTGCGCGACGCGTGGGGCAAGGGCTACGCCACCGAGGGCTCGGTTGCGGCGATCGACTGGGCGTTCGACCACCTGGGCTGGACCGAGGTGATCCACACCATCGCGCCGGACAACCCCGCCTCGCAGGAGGTCGCCCGCCGGCTCGGCTCCAGTCTGCAGGGGCCGGGCCAGTTGCCCGAGCCATTCCAGGACATCGTGGTCGAGGTATGGGGCCAGAGCCGCCAAGCCTGGATGCGCCGCCGCGCATGAGCCACGTCCCGCCCGCACTGTTTGTCACGCTCACCGAACTGGTGCCCGGGCTGCACGTACATTGCGCCGATCCGTGGTGCCTGATCGGCAGCGCGGGGGCGCTGATGCTCGGCGCCGAAGTTGGCGTGGCCGATGTCGACGTGCTGGTCTCGCGCGCTGATGCCGAGGCGCTGATGGCGCTGTGGATCGAGCGCCGCGACATGGGCCATGCACCGCCCGACGACGACCGCTTCCGCTCGCACTACGCCCGCTTCCGCTTCCCTGGCCTGCCGGTGGAGGTGATGGGTGACCTGGAGGTCGACGCTGGCGACGGCTGGCAGCGGGTGTCGCCGGGCAAGCTGGTGCTGGTCGGTCTGGAGGGGCTGGCCGTGCCGGTGCCCTCGCTGGACGAGCAGATCCGTATTTTCGAATCCTTCGGTCGCGCCAGGGATTGCGTGCGTGCCGACGCACTGCGCAGGCTGCGCCAGCCGTTTTCCGTACTGCCGACCGTTTCCTCTTCCTGATGGTCGCGCCGCGACCGCTTTCCGAACCGACACGAAACACGCCATGACCGCCATTCCGTTCGCCATTACTGCTCGCCACAAGGGCTTCAACCGTGCCGAGATCGTCGACCAGAACTTCATCGAGTTCGTGCAGCTGTGGCACGGCGAAGTGCGGCGTGCTCCGCATGATGACGAAGCGGTGTTGCCAGGCAGCGCGCTCGATGCGCACGGCTTCCGCCAACTGCTCGAATCTCAGCTGATCAGCCGCCATCTGGATCTCATGGCGCGCGTGCTGCGCGTGCAGAACAAGGTGTTCTACACCATCGGATCGGGTGGTCATGAGGGCAACGCGATGGTGGCGCGATTGACCCGGCACACGGATCCGGCATTCCTGCACTACCGCTCGGGTGGCTTCATGGCCGAGCGCTTCCGCAAGATTCCGGGAATGGATCCGGTGATGGATTCGGCGCTCAGCTTCGCCGCCAGCAAGGACGATCCCGCTTCCGGCGGCCGCCACAAGGTCTGGGGCAGCAAGCCGTTGTGGGTGCTGCCGCAGACCTCGACGATTGCCTCACATCTGCCCAAGGCGTTCGGCACGGCGGTGGCGATCGAACAGGCGCGGCGGATCGGCCACACGCTGCCGATACCCGACGACAGCATCGCCATCTGTTCGTTCGGCGATGCGTCGAGCAATCACGCCAGTGCGCAGACTGCGTTCAACGCGGCCGCCTGGACGGCTTACCAGAAGCTTCCCGCCCCCGTGCTGTTCGTGTGCGAGGACAACGGCATCGGCATCTCGGTGAAGACACCGAGCGGCTGGGTCGCGAGCAACTTCCAGCATCGCGGGAATCTGGATTACTTCTTCGCCGATGGCCTCGATCTGGCCGAAGGCTACGCCCAGGTGCAGCGTGCGGTGGAGCATTGCCGCACGACGCGCCGGCCGACCTTCCTGCATCTGAAGACCACCCGCGTGATGGGCCATGCCGGCACCGATTTCGAGATCGAATGGCGTTCCATCGACGAGCTGTTTGCGGTGGAGTCGACCGATCCCCTGTTGCGCTCGGCCAGCATCGCGCTGGAGTCGGGCCTGTACTCGAAGGACGATTTGCTGAACCTGTACGAGGCCACCCGCAGGCGTTGCTTCGCCGCCGCCGAGGACGCGGATTCGCGGCCTCGTCTCACCTCGCTCGAGGATGTGATGAAGCCCCTGGCGCCGTATACGCCGGCTGCGGTGAAGGCCGAGGCCACGCGTGCGGATTACCACGACAAGCGCGTGGCCGTATTCGGAGCGGAGGCAAAGCTGCCGGAGAATCTGCCGCCGCGGCATCTGGCGATCCAGATCGGACAGGCCCTGCACGACCTGCTGGCGAAGTATCCCCAGGCGCTTCTGTTCGGTGAGGATGTGGCGCAGAAGGGCGGCGTTTACACCGTCACCAAGGGGCTCAACAAGACCTTCAAGGGCAGCCGCGTGTTCAACACGCTGCTGGATGAGACGATGATCCTCGGCCTCGCCCAGGGCTACGCCAACATGGGCATGCTGCCGCTGCCGGAAATCCAGTACCTGGCCTATTTCCACAACGCCTGCGACCAGATTCGCGGCGAGGCGGCCTCGCTGCAGTTCTTCTCGAACAACCAGTACCGCAATCCGATGGTGATGCGAGTCGCCTCGCTCGGCTACCAGAAGGGTTTCGGCGGTCATTTTCACAACGACAATTCGATTACTGCATTGCGCGACATTCCCGGCCTGGTGGTCGGCTGTTCGAGCCGCGGCGATGATGCGGCGATGATGCTGCGTACGATGATGGCGCTGGCGAAGGTGGATGGACGCGTCTGCGCCTTCCTTGAGCCGATTGCGCTGTACATGACCAAGGATCTGCACGAACCGGGCGACGGGCACTGGCAGTTCGACTATCCCGCGCCGGATCAGGCGATGACGCTGGGCGAGGGTCGTGTCTACAACGAGTTGGCGAGCGACCTGGTGGTGTTCACCTTCGGCAATGGCGTGCCCATGGCGTTGCGTGCGGCCCGCACGATCGAGAGCGAGCTTGGATGGCAGGTGCGTGTGGTCGACCTGCGCTGGCTGGCACCGCTCAATGACGCCTTCATCGCGGCGCAGGCACGTACCGCCAAACGCATCCTGGTGCTGGATGAAGGACGCAAGAGCGCTGGCGTGGGTGAAGGTGTGATTACCGCGATCGTTGAAGGCGGTTGTGGCGCCACGCCAATCCGGCGTGTGGTTGGTGCCGACACGTTTACGCCACTGGCGGCTGCGGCCCTGCTGGTGCTCCCGGGCGAGGTCGATGTTGTCGCTGCGGCGCGGTCTCTGGCAACCGGCTGACCCGCCGCTGCACACGGCAGCTCAGTTGTCGTCGCGCCGGCTGGCAACGACATGCAGGCGCGGTGCGGTGGATCCTGCCGTCGTTGCCTTGCCTTGCTCATCCACGCAGACCCGATTGCGGCCAAGCAGCTTGGCGCGATACATCGCCTTGTCGGCTCGCTCGACCAGCGCCTCCAGCGTATCGCCGTTGCGGCGCATGGCGACACCTATGCTGACGCTGAGCATCTGCTGTTCGTCCCGTACCGGGATCTCCAGTCGATGCACGCGTCGGCAAAGTCGGGTGGCCACCTGGGACGCTTCCTCGACCGCCGTGCCATCGAGCAGGGCAACGAACTCCTCACCGCCATAGCGACCAAACAGATCCGTCGGACGCAGTTCGGCTTTCAGCGTGCTGCTCACGGCAAGCAGCGCACGGTCGCCGCTGTTGTGGCCATGGCGGTCGTTGAGCAGCTTGAAGTGATCCAGATCCAGGAACAGCAAGGCCATGGGTCGTGACGAGTCGCTCGCCAGCAGCTCGCTGGCTCGCTGACTCCAGGCCCGTCGGTTGAGGGCATCGGTAAGTGAATCCTGGTCAGCCAGCACCTGGACGGTGTCCCTGTCCTGGCGCAATTGCAATGCGCGGTCGGCCAGGCCCAGCGACAACAGCAGTGCCTCGAAGGCCCCGGCCGCCAGGCTGCCGTCATTGAGCCAGGTCAGTTGCGACAGGGCGCCGCTGACCTGGGCGCTGGCCATGGCAGTCAGCAGCAGCAAGGGGGTCCAGCCGGCCAGAAAAAACCAGGCCTGTCGTGATCCGCGCGCTGCCGCGACAACGGCCGCAATCAGCAACAGCGCCGCACCGATCATCAGCAGCGGGTTGAGCAGCACCTGGGCCACTTCGACCAGTAACGGAATACCGCTGCAGCGCATCAATACCAGCTGGATCATGCCGACCGACAGCGCCATGATCGGCATTCGCAGCAGCCGTGCATGGCGCTGCAACTCGCAGAACCGCATCATGAACAGGGAGGCGAATGCGACCGACAGCGCCACGGCAGCCGAGCCGACCAACCAGGGCTTGTCAGCAAGCCACTGCCATTGCAGAGGATGGAACACGAAGCCGGTCTGCACGCCCTGGATCAACGCATAGCAGAGGATGTAGCCGGAGTACCAGGCGTAGGTGACATCGCGCAACATCAGGCCGAAGCACAGCGCCATCAGCACCATCGCCAGCATCACCGCCAGGCAGGCGCTGGCAAACGCCAGCCACTGCGCGTCCCGATGCCGGTATTCGGCCTCTGGTTCTATCCGGAACTGCACCGGTCCGCTCAGCGTCGCCGAAGGCTCGAAACGAAGCAGGATCGGTTTCGACGCCGGCTGCTCGATCGGGATCCGCCACGACAGGCGGCCATGGCCATGCTCGGACGAACCAAAGTCGTTCAAGGCCAGGCGGTGGGTCTGTCCATTCTCGAAGATGCTGACCGCCCCGAGCGAAGGCGGCGAAATGGTAAGTACACGCTCTTCGTTGTTCCAGGGTGGTTGTGCCGCGATGACCACCCAGGTACCCAGGGGATTGCGCGGAAACTGGTGCAGCATCATGGGTTCGAAGCTTTGCAGTTCGCCGGCTTCATACTCGGCCATCACACTTTGCGGGGTATCGCTTGCTGTTGCCACGCGCCATGCGCCATTGAGTGGCATGGGGGCAGCATGCGCCATGCCGAACCACAGCCAGGACAGAGCTAGCACAAAGCCGTACCCGCACCGCATTCGGCGCGTAGATAATGGCGATGGAATCGAGCTTTTCATTCGACTGTCCGTCCTTCGGCAGCTGCGCACCGCAGTGCACGGCAATCACTTGAGGGATTGTCAGATCGCTGAGGTTGATCACCGCCTGCCGTCCGCCCGAGA
>JAJXYE010000028.1 GCA_021780735.1 Pseudomonadota bacterium
CAATTCGGCCAACGCGGTGGGCTTCTACGAGAAGGGACCCTGGCAAGCCAGGGTTGCATACAACTGGCGCGGTCAGTTCCTCTCCAGCGTGATCGACGGGGGCGGCAACTTCACTCCGGGATACACCGAGCCCTACGGTCAGGTCGATGTGAGCATCGGTTACCAGTACAACAAGCACCTGAGCTTCTCGCTGGAAGGTATCAACGTGACCGACCAGTACCAGCGCATTCATGCCCGGACGTCGCAGGAGCTGCTGTACCTCACCCAGAGCGCGCCGCGCTATATGCTGGGGGTGACCTACAAGTTCTGAGCACCCACGACCATTGGTGGATGGTGTCGCCAGTGGGCTGTTCGGTCGGGCCGCTCATTTGAGTGGCCCGACTTGTTTCCCGGTTGGGTGTTGTCTTGTTGCGGGAGAATAAGAAAGTGGCAGATGACATCACCCGTATCGTGATTGTGGGCGGAGGCTCGGCCGGCTGGCTCACGGCTGGAGTGATCGCTGCAGAGCACGCTGCAGGCAGCAAGGTATCGGTCACGGTACTCGAGTCGCCGGATGTCCCGACAGTAGGCGTCGGCGAGGGTACCTGGCCGACGATGCGCGACACCTTGCGCCGGATCGGCGTGAGCGAGTCGGACTTCATTCGCGAGTGCGACGCCACCTTCAAGCAGGGCTCCCGATTCATTGGCTGGGGCAGCCGTGCCGGACGCGATGCTTACATGCATCCGTTCGTGCTGCCGCAGGGTTTTCTGGATACCAACCTGATCGCTGGCTGGCTGCAGATGCCACATGTCCCGTACGCCGAGCTGGTGAGCTTCCAGCCACATCTGTGCGAGGCCGGGCGTGGACCCAAGCAATTCGCCACGCCCGAGTACGCTGCCGTGGCGAATTATGCCTACCACCTCGATGCGGGGAAGTTCGGCCAGTTTCTTCGCCGGCACTGCGTGGAGCGGCTGGGGGTCCGCCATGTCGCCGATCACATGGTGTCGGTGAATGCGCGCGCTGATGGCGACATCGCCTCGCTGCAAACGCGCGAACGTGGCGCGCTGGAAGGCGACCTGTTCGTCGATTGCACTGGCGAGCGTTCGTTGCTGCTGGGCCGGCATTTCGGGGTGGGCCATGTCGATGTGCGTTCGGTGCTGTTCAATGATCGCGCGCTCGCGGTGCAGGTGCCGTATCCCGCGCCGGACACGCCGATCGCCTGCCAGACGGTGTCCACGGCCCAGCGCAGCGGCTGGATCTGGGATATCGGCCTGTCAGCGCGGCGCGGCGTCGGCCATGTCTATTCCAGCTCGCATATCAGCGATGCTGAGGCAGAGGCGGATCTGTTCAAGTACATCGAGGGTTCCGCCGGCGCGTCTGCGAAGGATCTTGGCGCACCCATGCGTTTGGCATTCGATCCTGGTTACCGGCGCCAGTCCTGGCATCGCAACTGCGTTGCCATCGGCATGTCGGCCGGTTTCGTCGAGCCGCTGGAGGCGTCGTCACTGGCACTGGTGGAGCTTGGTGCAACCGCGCTGGCCGAGCAGCTTCCGGCCACGCGCCAGCACATGGAGCAGGTGGCGCAGAGGTACAACGAGGCGTTCGCCTATCGCTGGGAGCGCGTGGTGGATTTCCTTAAGCTGCACTACGTGCTGTCACGGCGCGACGACTCGGATTACTGGCGCGAGCATCGCCTGACGGCCTCGGTACCCGATTCACTGCGCGAGCTTCTGCAGATGTGGCAGTACCGGCCGCCCTCGCGCTACGACCTGACGCGCGTGGATGAGGTGTTTCCCTCGGCCAGCTACCATTACATCCTGTACGGCATGGGGTTTGTCCCTGAACCTCGCGCAGCGCGCGCATCCGATGATCTTCGCCGTGCATCGGACTTTTTCCGCGAGGCCGCCGATCTGACGCGGCAGATGCTGCCGGCACTGCCTGCGCACCGCGCACTGATTGAACACATCCACACCCGCGGCCTGTCGAAAATCTAGTCCGAGCCCATGACCAAACCCGAGCTGCTCAACAATATCGATCATCGCAATCTGCGTGTCGAAACCGCACGTGGCGCCGAGTACGGCGACGCCATCATGTGTGCGCTGACCTTTCCGGCGGAGTTTCGAAGCGTGCAGGCGCATTACCCCATCGTCTTCCAGAAAGACGATCGAGGCGACTTCCAGCCGGTCGCCCTGTTCGGCCTGCAGGCAGAACAGAACCTCTTTCTGACGGGCAGCCGCTGGGATGCGCACTACGTGCCGCTGGCCGTCGAGCGCCAGCCGTTCGTTATCGGCATCATCGATGGCGAGCCGATGATTCATGTGGATGTCGAACATCCGCGAGTCCTCGCCGGGACCGGACAGCCGGTGTTCCGCGACCATGGCGGAACCACCGAATACCTTGAGCACGTCAACTCGATGCTGCGCGCCCTGCATGAAGGCCTGCAGGACACGCCGGCTTTCGTCGATGCGCTGTTGCGGCACAAGCTGCTGGAGTCGTTCGTGCTGGACGTGCAGCACGATGACGGCAATCAGAGTCGGCTGGTGGGGTATTACACGATCAACCGGGACCGTCTGCGCGCGCTGGACGCCGACACGCTCGGCAAGCTGTCGGCTGCCGGTTACCTTGAGCCGATCTACATGATCATCGCCTCGATGTCCCGCCTGCGTGACCTGATCGAACGCCAGCGGCGTGTTGCTCCGCATGCCTAGCCAGGTGGAACAGCAGTTCGGCCTGAGCCCGCAGTCACTGCCGGGAGAGGTGTTGTGTTCCACCCGGCCGCTGGTACTGAGGGGCATGGTGGCCGATTGGCCTGTGGTGCAGGCGGCACGCCGTTCGGCAGAGGAGTGTGTTGCCTACCTGCGCCGCTTCGATCGCGACGTGCAGGTGGTCGCGCAGATTGCGCCGCCAGAGGCGCAAGGACGCTTTTTCTACAACGAGGATCTGACCGGCTTCAATTTCGGCCCGCAGCGTGTGCCGTTGGCGGTGTTGCTGCAGACCCTGCTGAAGAGCGCAGCCGACCCGCAGGCGCCCGCGATCTACATGGGCTCGACCACGCTGGATACCTACCTGCCGGGTCTGCGCGAAGAAAATCCGCTGCAGCTCGGTTCACGCGAGCAGGTGCTGGCCAGTATCTGGATCGGCAACCGCACGCGCATCGCGGCCCATCAGGACCTGCCGGACAACCTGGCATGCGTGGTCGCCGGGCGCCGTCGGGTGACCCTGTTTCCGCCCGACCAGCTGGCCAATCTGTATATCGGACCGCTGGATTTCAATCCGGCTGGCCAGGCCATCAGCCTGGTCGATTTCCACCATCCGGATCTCGCGCGTTTCCCGCGTTTCGAGCAGGCCTTGGCGCATGCACAGATGGTGGAGCTTGAACCCGGCGACGTGCTGATGATACCCAGCATGTGGTGGCACCACATCGAGGCGCTGGAGCCGTTCAACGTGCTGGTGAACTACTGGTGGCGGGACGTGCCGGCGTACATGGACACGCCGATGAATGCACTGATGCTGGCGCTGATGAGCATCCGCGACCTGCCACCGGAGCAGCGCAGCACCTGGCAGGAAATCTTCCGCCACTACGTGTTCGAGCCGGGCGACGCCACCGCCGGGCACATCCCGGAGGCGGCGCGCCGCATACTCGGACCGATGGATGAAAACCGTGCCCGCGAACTGCGCGCGCGCCTGTTGCAACGCATCAACCGCTGACCGACGAGTCGCCCATGAGCCACACATCCGAAGCTGCCCAGCCCGCCGACCGAGTGCCGGTCCGCCGCGTGGTGATCGCCGGCGGCGGCACCGCCGGCTGGATGGCCGCTGCCGCGCTCTCGCGGACGCTGGGCAAGGTACTGGACATCACCCTGGTGGAATCCGACGAGATCGGCACCATAGGCGTGGGCGAGGCGACCATTCCCACGCTGGTCACCTTCCACCGCCTGCTGGATATCAATGAACAGGAGTTCATGGCCGCGACCCACGCGACCATCAAGCTGGGCATCTCGTTCGATAACTGGCGCGACGTGGGCCAGGATTACATCCACTCCTTCGGCGTCACCGGCACGGACCACTGGACCGCCGGCTTTCAGCACTTCTGGCTGAAGGGACGCGAGCGTGGCCTGGCGCGGGATTACGGCGACTACTGCATGGAGCTGCGCGCCGCGCAGGAAAACAGGTTTGCGCACCTGCCCAACGGCGGCATCAACTACGCCTTCCATCTGGACTCGGGACTGTATTCCCGGTTTCTGCGCCGCTTCAGCGAAGGCTACGGCGTGCGCCGCGTGGAAGGGCGCATCAGCGAGGTGGCGATGGCCGCGAACGGCGACATCGGCGCGCTGGTGCTGCAGGACGGCAGCCGCATCGAGGGCGACCTGTTCATCGACTGCACCGGCTTCCGCGCGCTGCTGATCGGCCAGACGCTGGGCGTGGGTTTCGAGGACTGGTCGCCGTGGCTGTTCAACGATAGCGCGATCGCCGTCCAAACCGAGTCGGTACGCGAGGCCGTGCCCTACGTGCGCTGCATCGCCGGTGACGCCGGCTGGCAGTGGCGCATTCCGTTGCAGCATCGCGTGGGCAATGGCATCGTGTTTTCCAGCCGGCATACCGACGAGATGAGCGCCCGCGCCACCCTGCTTGGCAGCATCGAGGGGCCGCAGCGCACCGAACCACGGCTGATCCGCTTCCGCCCCGGTCAGCGGATGAAAGCGTGGCAGCGCAACTGTGTGGCGCTGGGTCTGGCCAGCGGTTTCCTGGAGCCGCTGGAATCCACCAGCATTCACCTGATTCAGCGCGGCATCACGCGGTTGCTGCAGTCGTTCCCGCAGGTGATCAACCAGGTCGACATCGACGAATACAATGCGCAGGTGCAGAGCGAGATCATCCACATCCGCGACTTCGTGATCCTGCACTACGCGGTCAGCGACCGCCGCGATACGCCTTACTGGCGCGACTGCGCGGCGATGGAGCTGCCACCGTCGCTGCGTCACCGCATCGAGCTGTTCGCCGAGACCGGGCGTGTGTTCCGCATACCCAACGAACTGTTCGCCGAAAACTCCTGGATCCAGGTGATGCTTGGCCAGGGCATCACGCCGCGCCAGCGTCACCCGGCACCTGACCTGATGGGCGACGACGAGCTGAGCCACTTCCTGGAAGGCATCCGCCGCCACGTGGACAACACTGTGGCAAGGCTGCCGGTGCACATGGACTACATCCGGAGCTATTGCTCGATCAAAAAAACGGCGGCTTGAGGCCATCGGTTTCTACCGCAATAACGCGGGCGCGTTCGTCCTGCGGGCAGTCAACGCGAGCACTGACGCCGCAAAGCTGAGTGACTAAAAGATGCCATCGGAGCATTCATGCGGGTACGTCTGGAAGATGTGGCACGAGCGGCGGGCGTTTCGCCCAAGACGGTTTCCCGCGTGCTCAACGACGAGGCCAACGTGCGCGGAACCACGCGTACCAAGGTGCTTGCGGCGATGCAGGCGATGGATTACAGCCCGCTTCTGTCGGCACGCAGTCTGGCCAGCAACCGCTCGTTCATGGTTGCCACGCTGTACGACAATCCCTCGTCAAGCTACCTGACCGAAATCCAGACCGGCGTGCTGGAAGCCTGTGACCAGCATCACTACTCCATGATGGTGCGGCCGTTACTGGTCGAGGCGAAGGACTTTGTCGAACGCGTCGATGCGCTGATCTCCCACCGTCGACCGGACGGGCTGATCCTGACGCCGCCGATCACCGATCATCCGGGTCTGCTCGCGCGCCTGCACGAACGTGGCGTGCCCTATGCGAGCATCTCGCCGATATGGCGAGATGACACCATCGGTGCATTCATGGACGAGCCGCAGGCCGCGCGGGAAATGATGGCCAACCTGCTGGCGCTGGGACACCGCCGCATCGCCCACATCATTGGCCATCACGCGCACGGCGCCAGCGGTTGGCGGCTGGCCGGCTATCGCGATGCGCTGAGCACGATGGGCCTTGCCTATGATCCGGATCTCGTGGTGGAAGGCGATTTCTCCTTTGACTCCGGCGTGGCGGCGGCGCGCAAATTGTTCAGCCTGGCGCGGACCCCGACCGCAGTCTTCGCCGCCAACGACGACATGGCTGCCGGGGTGATCTGGGCGGCGGGCGAGCATGGTTTGTCGGTACCGCGCGAGTTGTCGGTCTGCGGCTTCGACGACACTCCGATATCGCGCCAGACCTGGCCCAGGCTCACCACCATCCACCAACCCAGCCGCAAAATGGGACGGGTCGCCGCCCTGCAGTTGCTTGAGGTGCTGCGCGGGCACAGCGACGGGCGCATGGTGCAGGTGCCGTTTACCCTGCAGACGCGCGAGTCGACGGCCGCAGCGATCTGACCCGCCGCCGCTGGACGTGTGGTCACGCTGCCCGCCAGCGTGCGGGGCGGTGCGCTCTCCATGATCAAGCCTGCGCGCTGAAGGGGTGTGGCAGCAGTGCCGGCATGTGGGTCGAGGCACAACGACCGCGACATCCTTTGGTGCGTTGCAATTTGACAGCGCTGTCATTTGTCGCAAGTATTCACGCCGCCAGCGCTGTTATTTGTCGCAAGTATTCACGTCGCCGGCACAAACACCGAGGTTGATGCGATCAGGGCAGCGGCAACTACCGAAGGGGACGTCATGGGTTCAGCAATTCGTTTTCAGGCCGCGTGCCGACTTGCGCCGGCACTGGTGTTATGGGTGGCTTCGGGCGTTGCCTGCGCTGCTGCCGGAAGCAAGCTGCCGGACACCATCGTGCACCCGGCGATCTGGCCTCAGGTGAAGCCGGCGTTGAGTCCGGATCCGGCGCTCGAAGCGCGGATCAAGACGCTGCTCGCGACGATGTCGGTGGAGGACAAGGTCGGTCAGCTGATCCAGGCAGACATCACCGCGATCAATCCCGACGACCTCAAGACCTACCATCTTGGCTCCGTGCTGGCCGGCGGCAACAGCGGCCCGTACGGCGACGAATTCGCCTCGCCGGCGAAGTGGCGCAGACTGGTCGAGGCCTTTCACCGTGCAGCTTTGCAGCCCTCGCCTGGGCACACGCTGGTGCCGCTGATGTTTGGGGTGGACGCGGTGCATGGACACAACAACGTCGTCGGCGCCACGCTGTTTCCGCAGAACTCCGCGCTGGGCGCGATGCGCGATCCGGAATTGGTGCGCGCGATCGGCCAGGCCACGGCCGAGGAAGTGCGCGCCACCGACATCGACTGGACCTTCGCCCCCACTCTGGCGGTGCCGCAGGACGACCGCTGGGGCCGCACCTACGAGGGCTACTCGCAAAATCCGAAACTGGTGGCCGAATATGCGCGCGCCATGGTCGAAGGCCTGCAGGGTGTGCCCGGCACACCGGGGTTCCTGCACGGCAACCATGTCATCGCCACGGCCAAGCATTTCATTGGTGACGGCGGCACGTTCGAGGGGCGCGACCAGGGCGACACGCAGGTCAGCGAGACTACGCTGCGCGACGTTCACGGCGCGGGTTACGTGACCGCGATCGGCGCCGGTGTGCAGACCGTGATGGCATCGTTCTCGAGCTGGAACGGGGTGAAGATGCACGGCAACCACGCGTTGCTGACGGACGTGCTGAAGCAGCGCATGGGCTTCGACGGTTTTGTGGTCGGCGACTGGAATGCCCACGGCCAGCTGCCCGGCTGCACCAACGACAGCTGCCCCAGGGCGATCAATGCCGGGGTGGACATGCTGATGGCGCCGGATGGCTGGAAGGCCCTCTATGCCAACACGCTGGCGCAGGTGAAGTCCGGCCAGATCAGCCAGGCTCGGCTGGATGACGCAGTATCGAGAATCCTGCGCGTGAAGCTGCGTGCCGGCCTGTTTGATCGTCCCGCCGACGACGCCAGCACGCCGCCGCTGTCGGTGATCGGTTCGCCGGCACATCGCGCGATCGCGCGTCGTGCCGTGCGCGAATCGCTGGTGCTGCTGAAGAATCGCGGCGGCGTGCTGCCGATCGATCCGCATGCGCACGTGCTGGTCGCGGGGGATGGGGCCGACAATGTGTCGAAGCAGTCCGGCGGCTGGACGATTACCTGGCAGGGCACCGGCGTCACGCCGGCACAGTTTCCCGGGGCCACCTCGATTTATGCCGGCATCGCGGCGCAGATGAAGGCGGCCGGCGGCAGCGCCGAGCTTTCGCCCGAGGGGCGCTACACGCACAAGCCGGATGTCGCCATCGTGGTGTTCGGCGAGGATCCCTACGCCGAATTCCAGGGTGACCTCAAGACCTTTGCCTACAAGCCGGGCAACGAGGCTGATCTGAAACTGCTGCGCAGGCTCAAGGCCGCGGGTATCCCGGTAGTGTCGGTGTTTCTGGCTGGCCGCCCGCTGTGGATGAACCGCGAAATCAACGCCTCTGACGCCTTCGTGATGGCGTGGTTGCCGGGCTCGGAAGGCGAGGGCGTAGCCGACGTGCTGCTGCGCAAGCCTGATGGTCATGTGCAGTACGACTTTCACGGCAACCTCTCCTTCGCCTGGCCGCAGACCGCGATGCAGGTGGCGCAGGCGGCCGGACAGCGCCCACAGTATCCCTACGGATTTGGCCTCACCTATGCCGACCACGACACCGCCGGACCGCTGCCCGAGGTATCCGGGCTCAGCGGCGTGCAGGATCCCGCCGGCGTCTACCTGCAGCGGGGCAAGCCGACCGATTCGTTCGTCTTGACCGTCGCCGACGAGGGCGCACAGCCGACGGCTGTGACCAGCGTGCCGGCTGCCAGCACGCGCCGTGGAGTCACGGTTTCCGCGATCGACTACAAGGCGCAGGAGGATGCCCGTCTCATCACCTGGTCCGGCTCCGGCGGCACGCTGGCGCTGGCCTCGGACAAGCCGCTTGATCTCAACCGCGAAACCAACGGCGATGTGATGCTGGTGCTTACGCTGCGCGCGGACACCGTTCCGGCCAGCGGTGAGGTCAGCCTCGGGGTCGATTGTGCGGAAAGCTGTCGCGCACGACTGCCGATCCGTGCGGCGCTGGCCGCGCTGCCGAAAGGGCGCTGGACCACCTTGGCCATGCCGTTGAAATGTTTCCGCAACGCCGGTGCCGCGATGCAGTCGGTGCGCGCGCCGCTGGTGCTGGAAAGCCGCGCGCCGCTGAAGCTGGCACTGTGGAAGGTGCAGCTCGATACGCATGCAGACACGGTGCTGCCGTGCCCGGTTCGCTGAGGCTTAAGGGGCAGCGAGAGGCCCAGCGGGAAGCCGAGGCATGGCTGCGAGAGATGCCCGGAGGCACATCAAGATCGCTCGCTTTTCCGGCAGACGCTGCGTCCAGTCGGCCACTGCCTGAATTGCACGCATGGCCGCGTGGCTGGGGTGGGACATCGAAGATGGATCCCGTTCACGCTGACATGACAGGCAACCGTACTGGCAGCGAATATTCCCGAACGCCGCCGCGGTCTCGGGTTCCCTGAAGCCCAAAGGCCGCGTCCAACGCGGCCTTTGGGCTCAACCTTGACGCACTCGACCTCAGTGCAGCTCCACCACCACCAGCCCCTGCGGCGGAACCGTGATCTCGAACTTGCCGTTGGTGACGTCCAACTGCTCCGGTGCAGCCAGCTTGCCGGCGGCACGCAGCTGCGCGATCTGCTCGCGGCTGGGGAAGGCGGGGCGGCCCATCTGGTCGAAGCTGGCGATCACGTTGCCGTGGGTTTCGTCCAGCCGCCACGCGGTGGCGTGGGCGCCGGCAGCGAGGTGCTTCACGTCGATGCTGAAATGTTTCGGTGCGCCGCTGGGTTCGCCCGGCGTGTAGGTGGGGGTCTTGCCGACCGGCGGAGCGTAGTTCCACAGTGCCATGACGACGGTACCATCCGCGCGGCGGGTGACGAGGGCTGAATCGGACTTCACCCGGAGCTGCTGGTTACCCAGCTTGTGCAACATGGCGAAGGCATTGAAGGACGGCTTGTCGATGCGATCTTCCGCGA